>NZ_DASYHS010000025.1:0-25577 GCF_035998295.1 Arenibaculum sp.
CCGCCGGGGCCCCGGCCGTCTCGCCGTCGCGCAGGCGCTGCAGCAGCGCGTCCCTGACCTCGGTGACATGGGCCTCCAGCGCGCGGGCGGCCCCTTCGGCGTCGTGGCGGCGGCACAGGTCCAGCAGCTGCCGGTGCTCCCGGTGCGCCTTGACCTGGCCGGACGTGAGCGAGATCTGGAGCCGCACGTAGCGGTCGATCATCCCGTGGACCCGGTTCAGGAGCTTCATGGTCTCGGTCCGCCCCGAGGGCCGGTACAGCGCCATGTGGAACTCCCAGTTCAGTGCCCCCCACTGGTCGATCCGCTCGTTCGCGACCATGCGCTCCAGGATCTCGTCCGCCTGCGCCAGGTCCGCCTCGCTCATGCGCGGCACCGCCAGGCCGAGCAGCCACGCCTCCAGCACCGCGCGCAGCTCGAACAGCTCCGCGATCTCCTCGGGCGACAGCTTCGAGACCACGGCGCCGCGGTGCGACACCAGCGTGACCAGCCCTTCCGCCTCGAGCTGCTTCAGCGCCTCGCGCACGGGGATCCGGCTGACGCCCAGCTCGCCCGCGACCGCCTCCTGGCGGAGCTGCTCGCCCTCCCTGAAATGTCCGGCGATGATCCGCCGGCGCAGCTCGTCCGCGACCATGACCGCGGTGGTCCGGCGCTTCAGGGGCATTCCGCTCAACGCGCGCGTCTCCGATGGTGTCTCCGGCCCCGGAGAGTACACGAGTACCGGTGCCGCAGCGAGTTCCGGCGGGTCGCGTTTTTGTCCCAGGCGGGTCCGAGGGGGCTCGGCTAAGAGAGCGGTCGTCCCTCGAACCCGGAACGACCTCCCATCATGAGAAAGCTCATCATCGCCGGCACCGCCGCCCTCGGCCTCGCCGCCTGCCAGACCGGCGACCTCGGCACCAAGCAGACCGTGGGCGCGCTCGGCGGCGCCGCCGCCGGCGGCCTTCTCGGCTCCCAGTTCGGCAGCGGCACCGGCGCCCTGATCATGACCGGCGCCGGCACCCTGCTCGGCGCCTTCGTCGGCAGCGAGCTCGGCCGGTCGCTCGACCGCGCCGACCAGGCGGCGGCCGGCCGCGCGGCGATGCAGGCCTATTCCGCTCCCGTCGGCCAGACGATATCCTGGTCGAACCCCGACAGCGGCAATTCCGGCACGGTCACGCCGGTGCGCGAAGGACGGACCCAGACCGGCGCCTATTGCCGGGAGTTCCAGCAGACGATCCTCGTCGGCGGGCGCAGCGAGCGGGCCGTCGGCCAGGCGTGCCAGCAGGCGGACGGGTCCTGGCAGATCGTCGGCTGACCGGCCCTGCCGCCTGCACGGGCCGCCTGCACGGGCCGACCGCACGGGCCGATCACGAAGGCCGATCACGAAGGCCGATCGTAGAAGGAAAGGCAACCCCATGAAGCGCTCCCTCCCCCTCGCGTCGCTGGCCCTGGTCCTGGGGCTCGCCACGGGCGGCGGTGCGGCCGCCAGCGTGCCCGAGAGCTGGTGGTCGATCCCGCTGGGCGACGAGATGCAGCGCACCGTCGCCAAGGACGTCCAGACGGCGCTGGTGAACCTCAACTGCTATTCCGGCCCGATCGACGGCGTGATCGGGCCGCGCAGCCGGCAGGCGATCCGCACCTGGCAGCGCGTCAACCAGTACCCGCAGACCGGCGTCGTCTCCGAGCCGCTGATGCAGACGATCCTGACCCAGCAGAGCGTTTCCTGCCCCCGGAGCTGAGCCGGCGGGACCGCATCTCCCCGCCTCACCCGGCGGCGCGGCCGGGGCCTTGCCGCCGGTCGCGCGCCGCGCGGCGGCAGCTCCCGGCCGCGATCGCGAGCGCGACGGCCATCAGGGCCGCCGCGGCCGCGAACGTGGTCCGCATGCCGGTCGCGACGGCCTCCGGCCCCGCCGCCGGAACGTCGGTCGCCGACGCGAACGCGAACACGGCGCCCATCACCGATGCGCCGGTGATCAGCCCGAGATTGCGCGACAGGCCGAGCATGCCCGAGACCACGCCCCGCTGGTCGGGGCGGACATCCGTCATGACGGCGGTGTTGTTGGCCGTCTGGAACAGCGCATAGCTGGCGGTGACCGCGACGATCGGGCCGACATAGCCGGGGATGCCGGCGGCCGCCGGCATCACGGACAGGACGAGGGAGCCCGCCGCCATTCCGGCGACCCCGGCAATGGCCGTGCGCCGCGCGCCGAAACGGTCCGCGACGCGGCCGGCCGGCACGCCGGCCAGCGCGGCGACGAGCGGGCCGGCCGACAGGACCAGCCCCGTGAGGGCCGCGTCGAGCCCGAGCGCATGGGACAGGTAGAACGGCCCGACCACCAGCGTCGCCATCATCACCGTCGAGACGAGCGCGCTCATGGCGAGGCTCGCGCCCAGCCCGGGATCGCGGAACGTCGCCAGCCGGACCAGGGGCGACGCCGCCCTCGCCTGGGCGAGCACGAAGAGGCCCGCCCCGAGGACGGCCGCCGACAGCAGGGCCATGTTGAGCGGACCGAAGCCGCCGCGCCCCGTCGTCACGGCGAGCGCATAGGCCGCGAGCGTCAGGGCCAGCAGCAGCGTGCCCGTGGCGTCGAACCCGGCCCGGCCGGCCGCCGGCGCCCGGTGGTCGGCGGGCAGGCTGCGATACGCGAGCAGAAAGGCCGCGATGCCCAGCGGCACGTTGGCCAGGAAGATGGCCCGCCAGCCGAACTCGGTGATCAGCAGGCCGCCGAGCGACGGGCCGAGGGCGGTGCCGATCGCGGATGTCGTCCCGAGCAGCCCCATGGCGCTGCCGGTCTTCGCCTTGGGGACCGTCTCGCCGACGAACGCCATGGCGAGGGCCATCATGACGGCCGCTCCGAGCCCCTGCGCCGCCCGCGCGGCGATCAGCAGCCCGAGCGTGGGCGCGGCGCCGCACAGGACCGAGGCGGCGGTGAACAGGGCCATGCCCGCCAGCAGCAGCCGCCGGCGGCCGAAGACGTCGCCGAGCCGTCCGGCGCTGACGACCAGCGTCGTGACGGCGAGAAGATAGGCGAGGACGATCCACTGGACCTCCTGGAAGGAGGCGCCGAACGCCTGCGCCAGGGTGGGCAGGGCGACGTTGGCGATGCTGGTTCCCAGCGAGGGCAGCAGCACGGACAGCGAGAGGCTGGCGAGCGCCCACCGGGCCGAAGCCGCTGCCCCGTCCCGTCCCGCGATGATCGGCGTCATTGTGAACTCCGTGATCCGGCGGCTCCCATGGCGAAGCCTCAGGAACCGTAGCCCCGGGTTTGGCATGGCGGAACGCGCACCGTTTGCACGTCGTCCGTGCGTTTGACGCCATGTCCCGATCGGATGGTGCTATGCTCGGCGCATGCCCGGACCCGATCTCAACCTGCTCGTCGTTCTCGACGTGCTGCTCGCCGAAGGCAGCGTCGCGGGCGCCGCCCGGCGGCTGCGGCTCAGCCCCTCGGCGATGAGCCGGTCGCTGGCGCGGCTGCGCGAGGCGACGGGCGATCCGCTGCTGGTCAGGGCCGGCCGCGGCCTCGTTCCCACGCCCCGGGCGATCGAGCTGCGCGGGCAGGTCGGCCGGGTCGTGCAGGACGGGGAAGCGATCCTGCGCCCCGCCGGGACGCTCGACCTCGGGCGGCTGGTCCGGACCTTCACGCTGCGGACCAGCGAGGGCTTCGTCGAGACCTTCGGCCCGGACCTCGTCGCCCGCGCCGCCGGGGAGGCCCCCGGCGTGCGCCTGCATTTCCTGCAGAAGCCGGACAGGGACAGCGCCCCGCTGCGCGACGGGACCGTCGACCTGGAGACCGGCGTCGTCGGGAAGGCGACCGGTCCGGAGGTCCGCGCCCAGGCGCTGTTCCGGGACCGCTTCATCGGCGTCGTGCGCATGGGCCACGCGCTGTGCCGGGGCGCGGTCACTCCCGCCCGTTACGCGGCCGGCCGGCATGTCCTCGTCTCACGCCGCGGCCTCGTGGAGGGGCCGGTCGACGAGGCCCTGAAGCCGTTCGGGCTGGCGCGGGAGATCGCCACCATCGTCGGCGGTTTTTCGACCGCGCTGGCCCTGGCCCGGGCCTCCGACCTGATCGCCAGCGTCCCCGAGCGGCACACCGGCGGCCTGCGCGCGGGAATGCACGCCTTCCCCCTCCCGGTTCCCGTGCCGGAGATCACGGTCTCGCTGCTCTGGCACCCGCGCCTCGACGCGGACCCGGCGCACCGCTGGCTGCGCGGATGCGTCCGGGACGTCTGTGCGACCCGAAGCTGAAAATCCCCTCGCCCGCTGGACAGCCCGGCGGAAAACCGCATCATGGAGCCGCCCCCACCCGGAAGGACCCCCATGCAGTACCGTACCCTGGGCCGCAGCGGCCTGCTGGTCTCGCCGATCTGCCTCGGCACGATGATGTTCGGCGGGCAGGCCGACGCCGCGACCGCGGCCCGGATCGTCGCCCATGCCCGCGACGTCGGCGTGAACTTCGTCGACACCGCCGACGTCTACAACGCCGGGGAGTCCGAACGGGTCCTGGGCGCGCTGGTCGGCGCCGACCGGGACGCCTGGGTCGTCGCGACCAAGGTCGGCAACCCCATGGGACCGGGCCCCAACGCCGGCGGGCTCGGCCGCAAATGGATGATGGCGGCGCTCGACGCCAGCCTCGCCCGGCTCGCCATGGACCATGTCGACGTCTGGTACCTGCACCGCGACGACAACGCGACCCCCTACGAGGAGGTCGTCGCCACGATCGGCGACGTGATCGCGGCCGGCAAGGTCCGCTACTGGGGCCTGTCGAACTTCCGCGCCTGGCAGGTCGCCGACATGGTCCACCTCGCCGACCGGCTCGGCGTGCCGCGCCCGGTCGTGGCCCAGCCGCTCTACAACGCCCTCAACCGCATGGCCGAGGTGGAGCTGATCCCGGCCTGCCTGCATTACGGCCTGGGCGTCGTCCCCTACTCGCCGCTCGCCCGCGGCGTGCTGACCGGCAAATACGCGCCGGGCGCCGCCCCGGACCCGGGCACCCGGGCCGGCCGCGCCGACCAGCGCATGATGGAGACGGAGTTCCGGCCCGAGTCGCTGGAGATGGCGCAGGCACTGAAGCGGCACGCCGAGGCCCGCTCCATGGACCCGGCCCATCTCGCCGTGCTCTGGCTCCTCAACAACCGGGCCGTCACCAGCGTGCTGGCCGGCCCGCGCAGCTTCGAGCAGTGGCCCCCCTATCTCGAGGCGCTCGCGCATGCCTACCTGCCGCAGGACGAGGCCGCCGTCGACGCCCTCGTCCCCGCCGGCCATCCCTCCACGCCCGGCTACACCGACCCCCGCTATCCCGTCGCCGGTCGCTTTCCGATCGTCGTCGCCGGGTGAAATTTTCAAGGGCCGGTAATGAAAAGTAAACGCGCCTGATCGAAATTGGTACCTCTATGGTATCGACGGGAGAGGGCGCGTGGCCGGAAGCGTGACCCCGCGGACCAGATTTCGTCGTTTGCGGAGGAACTCCATGGGTCGCGTTTCTGCTTCGCTTTTCCGGGCGCTGACGTTCGTCGCGCTGACGGGCGCCACGGTGGCCGGTGCCGCCCTCGCCTGGGCCGCGCCGGCCGGCGCGCAGCATCTGAGGGTCGCCTACGTCGAGTTTCCGCCCTTCACCCATACCGAGGGCTCGACCCCGGCCGGCTCCCTGTTCGAGCAGCTCGACAAGGTCGCGGCCGATGCCGGCTTCACCTACACCGCGCAGGCGATCCCGCCGCGCCGCCTGTTCCAGGCGCTGCCGGACGGCGAGTTCGACCTGTTCATGGGCGTGAAGTCGCCGCCGAGCTTCGAGGGCACGACGGTCGCCAGCGCCGAGCCGATCGCGACGATCAACCTCCATGCCTGGGGCCTGGGCGACGTCCCCGCGATCACGAAGAAGGAAGACCTGTCCGGCCTCAAGGTGATCGTACTGAGCGGCTACTCCTACGGCGGCTGGCGCGTGTGGATGGACGATCCCGCCAACAAGGTCGAGCTGGTCGAGGCGCGCACGGCCGAGCAGGCGGTCCAGCTCCTGACCGGCGGGCGGGCGCCGCTGCTGCTCCAGTACACGCTGCCGATGGAACAGGCGCTCGGCGGCAAGACCCCTGACGGGCTGACCTCCAAGCCGATCTCCAGCGTCGACCTCTTCTACGTGGTCTCCAAGAAGACCCCGGATGCCGAAGGCGTGCTGTCGCGGCTGGAGGCGAGCACGGCCAAGATCCGGAAGTCCGGCGGCTGAGGCAGGCCAGCATGGACCAGGAACGGCCCGCGGGCGCACCCCGCATCGCCCGGCTCGGCATCCGCCAGCGCGCGCTCGCGATGATCGGCGCACTGCTGCTCGCGGCAGGCTCCCTCGCCATCGTCGGCAACATCCGGACCGCGTCCAGCGACGCCCGCGACGCGCTCGCCGCGCGGGCGGGCATCACGGCGGTGCTTCAGGCGCGCTCGGTCGCGATCCCGCTGTTCGACTTCGACGACCAGCAGGTGGCCGAGGTCGTCCAGGCGCCGTCGGCCGACCCGGACTTCCTCGCCAGCTTCGTGCGCGACCCCAAGGGCGCCGTCGTCGCCAGCCACGGCGACCTGGAACGCACGGACGGCTTCATCGAGGAGGTGCGCCCGATCCTGGCCGGCGAGGAGGGGCAGCAGCAGCAGATCGGGGAATACGTGCTGCGCCTCGGGACCGGACGGCTGGAGGACCGCATCACCGAACAGGCGCTGTGGCAGGTCGGCGGCGGCGTCGTGGTGCTCGGCTTCGTGATGGCGGCCCTGTACCTCGTCGTCGCCTCCTTCAGCACGCCGCTCGAACAGCTGACCCGGCTCGTCACCCGCCTCGCCGACGGCGACTACACGCTGGCCGTTCCCGGCCTCGCGCGCCGGGACGAGGTCGGCGAGCTGGCCCGCGCGGTCGAGGTGCTGAAGACGAACGCGGCCGAGCGCGAGCGGCTGGAGGCGGAGCAGGTCGCCGGCCGCAAGGCCGAGGTGGCGCGCGCCTCCCGCCTGACGGAGCTCGCCGCCGGCTTCGACGGCCGCGTCCAGCGCGTCGTCGAGGAGGTCTCGGCCTCGGCCAGCCAGATGCAGGCCGGCGCGCACACCGTGCTCGAGGGCGCGATCCGCGCCGACGGCTGCAACGTCAACGTCGCCGACGCCGCCGGCCGCGCGGCCGAGAACGTGTCGGTGGCGAGCGCCGCCGCGACCGAGCTGTCGACCTCGATCCGGGCCATCGCCGAGACGGTGCAGGGCTCGGTCGAGATGGCGCGGGACGCGATCTCCAAGACCGAGGCGACCCGGCGCACGGTCGAGACGCTGGCCGCCGCCGCCTCCAAGATCGGCGAGGTGACGAGCCTGATCAACGAGATCGCCGGCCAGACCAACCTGCTGGCGCTGAACGCCACGATCGAGGCCGCGCGGGCGGGCGAGGCCGGCAAGGGCTTCGCCGTCGTCGCCTCGGAGGTGAAGAACCTCGCCAACCAGACCGCGCGTGCGACCGAGGATATCGCCGGCCAGATCCGCAGCATCCAGTCCGTCACCGGCGACACCGTGACCGCGATCCGCCTGATCTCGGAGACGATCGCCGCCCTGGACGAGCGGGCCGTGACGATCGCGGGCGCGGTCGAGCAGCAGCTCGGCGCCACCGCCGAGATCGCGCACCAGGTCGGCGGCGCCGCGCAGAGCGCCGACATCGTGACCGCGAACATCCGCGTCGCCTCCGACGCCTCCCAGGCGGTGTCGAACGCCGCCAACGAGACGGTCGCGGTCTCCGCCCTGCTCCAGGACCGCTTCTCCACCCTGCGCGACGAGGTCCGCCAGTTCCTCGACGCCGTAAAGACCGCCTGACAGGACAAAAACCCTTCCCCCTTCACCCTCTCCCGCAACGCGGGAGAGGGTGGGGCCCGCCGCGAAGCGGTGGGAGGGTGAGGGCTTTCGAGCATTTTCCCTCACCTCCCACCTTCTCCCGTTGCACGGGAGAGGGCAGGGGAATCGCATTTGAGAAAATTGGGTGGCGCGGAGATCTGAAAAGGATTCTGTAGGGGGCCAGCTGTGGCAAGAGAGGTCCCTGATGACGTGGTTCGAGAACGCGTTCGATGGCCTGCCGGACCCGCGGACCGGGAACGCCAAGCGGCACGATCTGCTGGAGGTGTTGACGATCGCGCTGACCGCTTCGGTTTGCGGGGCGGAAAGCTGTTCGGACTTCGCCGATTTCGCGGTGGACCGGGAGGACTTGTTCCGCGAGTTTCTGCGGCTGGAGAACGGGGTGCCGAGCCACGACACCTTCTCGCGCATCTTCCGCCTGCTCGACCCGGCCGCGTTCTCGGCCTGCTTCGGACGCTTTCTGGACGGGCTGGGAGCCGCGGGCGAGGGGGTGGTGGCCATCGACGGCAAGACGCTGCGCCGCTCGTTCGACGATGCGGCGCGCGGCAACCCGCTGGCGGTGGTGACCGCGTTCGCCTCGGCCTCGCGCCTGGTGCTGGGGCAGCAGAGCTTCCGCGTGGCCGAGGGCGACAGCGAGATCCTGGCTGCCCGCGCCCTGCTGGAATGCCTGGATCTCTCGGGCCAACTGGTCACCGCCGACGCCCTCCACTGCCAGAAGGAGACCGCCCAGGTGATCCGCGACCGTGGCGGCGACTACCTGCTGCGGCTGAAGGCCAACCACCCCGCCTTGCACGCCATGGTCGACGAGTACTTCGCCGATCCCGACCTCCGCGCCGGCTTGGCGGCCGCCGCCACCACCGATGCCGACCACGGCCGGATCGAGATCCGGCGGGCCTGGGTCAGCCATGACCTCGATTGGCTGCGCGGGCCGAAATCGGCTTCGAGCGAGCCGGTGCTGCTACCCGACATGACCTGCCTGGGCCTGATCGAGACCACCGTCGAGCACCGCGGCAAGACCACCACGACCCGGCACTGCCACCTCTCCTCCCGCGCGCTGTCGCCCGCGGCCTACCTGCAGGCCGCGCGCGCTCACTGGGCGGTCGAGAACAGCTTGCACTGGGTGCTCGACGTTACCTTCGACGAGGATCGTGCCCGAAACCGCAAGGACCACGGCCCGGAAAACCTCGCCACCTTGCGCAAGCTCGCCCTCAACGTCCTCCGACGCGCCCGCCCCGAAATCTCGATCCGGCGCAAACGAAAGCGCTCAGGATGGTCCAACGACTTCGCAAGATCCATCCTCGGCCAAATGCGATGACCGTGCACACAGGTTCGTGTCTTCTTGCCACGGAACTGCATATGATGCGAAAATAGCGGATCTCAGCCGCTTCGGGCGGCAACATACCGGTTCATGCGGCAGTCAGGAAAACGAATGCAGCGCGACAGATTGTATTTGCTGCGGCCAGGCTTTGAAGATCCGGCCTACCCTGGCCAGACATTCTATTGCTGGCATTGCGCCCTCCTGGAAGGCGTACTGGCTTCTTTTCCTGAACTGGCCACCCGTCTTGCAATCGAGAGGATAGCATGGCCCCGGCCGAGACACCCGGTGGTGGAACTGGTGGGAGAGGAAAACCAGGCGCTGCCTCTGCTGATATTGGCGGATGGCGAGACCTCTCCCCACCAGACGGGCACATACGAGGGACGGGCTTTCATCTCCGACAAGGACAAGATCCTCGCCGCATTGGCGCAAAGACATGGGTTCCCCGATCCCCATCCATAGGATGCGTCGGACGATCCATATAGATCCCGAACCGACCAGGGTTCCCGGTCCGGCGGACGCGCAGGCCTAGTCGCTCCCGGTCGAGACCTCGCCGGTCTTGGCGTCGACGCGCACCGCCACCTCCTCGCCGTCGCGCGTGGCGGTCCCGATGTAGGCGCCGTCCTCCTTCGCCAGGTCGCCGACGGTCTCGAAACCCTCGGCCGTCAGCAGGATGCGCACGATCCCCTCGTCGAGGTCGGGGATCGTCTCGGGCCCGACCGCCGCGGCATCCGGCCCCGGTGCCTGGGCGAGGACCGGAGCGGCGATGGCGAGCGCCGATGCCGTCGCAAGAGCCGCCGCAAGGACCGTCGTCGAAAGGCGCATGTCGTCCTCTCCCATGTCTCGGCCACCCGGTCCGCCGGGGGCGCATGACGTAGGAACACTCGCCCCCGGCGCCCGTTTCCATCGTCATGAGAAACCGTACCGGCAGGAACCGCCCGGCACGCCTCGTCCCGGCCGGCCTGCTCCGCTTCGCGCTCGCGGCCATCGCCTGGGCCGCCATGACCGGCGGCGCCCCCGGCGACCAAGCGTTCGGCGTGCTCGCCGCGGCCCTGGCGGCCGGGGCCAGCCTCGCCCTGTCACCGCCCGCGGACCGGCGCTGGCGCCTCGCGGGCGTCGCGGCGGTCCTGCCCGACTTCCTGTGGCAGTCGCTGCGCGGCGGCGTCGACGTGGCATGGCGCGCCTTCGCGCCGCACCCGCCGCTCCGCCCCGGCTTCCTCGACCTGCCGCTGGCGCTGCCGCCCGGCCCGGTGCGCACCACGTTCGTCGGCGCGGTCAGCCTGATGCCCGGGACGCTGCCCGTCGGCACGGCGGGGGACCGGCTGCACCTGCACGTGCTCGACGCCTCGCAGCCCGTCGATGCGCATGTCGCGCGCACGCAGCGCCGCTTCGAACGCCTGCTTGCGCCGGGGAAGGAACGCGGCGATGGCTGAGTTCCTGATGGGCGTCGCCGTCTTCCTACTGCTGACCATGGTCGCGGGGCTGGCGCGGGTCCTGCGCGGGCCGACCCGGTTCGACCGCATGCTGGCGGCGCAGCTCTTCGGGACCGGCGGCGTGGCGATCCTGCTGCTCCTGGCCGAGGCGGGGGCCGGCCCCGCCGCCCGCGACGTCGCCCTGGTCCTGGCCCTGTTCGCGGCCGTGGCCGTGGTCGCCTTCCTGCGCGGCGGGGCCGCGCGATGAGCCTCGCCGACGCCGCCTGCGCGGTCCTGGTCCTGGCGGGCGCCGGCTTCTTCCTGGCCGGCACGGTCGGCCTGCTGCGCTTTCCCGACACCCTCACCCGGCTGCACGCGCTGACCAAGGCGGACAATCTCGGCCTCGGCCTCGTCGTCGCCGGCCTCGCGCTGCGCGCCGGAAGCTGGACCGACATGCTCCAGCTCGCCCTGATCTGGCTGCTGGCGCTCGCGACGGCGGCGACCGTCGCCCAGCTCCTGGCCGGGGCGATCCGGCAGGACGGCGACGGCACCGGGAGCGACGGCGCCGGCGGGCCGCGGCCATGACGGTGCTGGGCTGGGCCTTCGACCTGCTGCTGGCGTCGAGCCTGCTCGCGCTGGGCTGGCGGGCCACGGCCGAGCGGGACCTGTTCTCCGGCATCGTGCTCTACATCGTCTACGGCCTGGTGATGGCCCTGGCCTGGGTGCGCCTGGCCGCCCCCGACGTGGCCCTCGCCGAGGCCGCCGTCGGCGCCGGGCTGACCGGCGCGCTCCTGCTCGGCGCCCATGCCCGGCTGCGCCGCCACCCGTCGCCCAACGGGAACGGGGACGGAGGCGGCCGGCATGACGGATGAGCGGGAGGAAGGCACGGGGCGCCTGGCCCGCGCGGTGCTGGCCGCCCTGTGCGCGGCCCTGGGCGCCGGCCTCGCGGCGGCCGTGCTGAGCCTGCCGCCCCGCGACCCCGGGCTGGCCCTGGAGGCCGCGGCCTCGCTGGAGGCGTCCGGCGTCGGCAACCCCGTCACCGCGGTGCTGCTGTCGTTGCGCGGCTACGACACCCTGCTCGAGGTCGCGGTGCTGCTGGCAGCCCTGGCCGGCGTCTGGTCTCTGGTCCCCGACGAGGCTGGCCGGGCGCGACCGCAGCCCGCCCCGGCCGAGCCGGCGCTGGCCGGCTTCGCGCGCCTGGCCGGCCCGGTCGGGGTGCTGGTCGCGGCCTACCTGTTCTGGACCGGGGCCGAGGCCCCCGGCGGCGCGTTCCAGGCCGCGACGGTGCTGGCCGCGACCGTCCTGCTGCTGCGCTTCGCCGGCCTGGTCGGGGCACCCCCGGCCGCGGGGTGCGGACCCGGGGGAACGGCCGTCCGGCTCCTGTCGGTCGCGGGCTTCGCGACCTTCCTCGGCGTCGGCCTCGCCGGCATCGCGACGACGGGCACCTTCCTCGGATATCCCCCCGACGCGGCCAAGGCGCTGATCCTCGCGATCGAGGCGACGCTGACCGTCTCGCTGGCCGCCATCCTGCTGCTGCTCGTCCTCGGCCTTCCGGAGGATGCGCCGTGACCCAGGGCCCGTTCTTCGCCCTCGTCGGCATCGGGCTCGTGGCGCTCGGCGTCCACGGGCTGCTGGCGCGCCGCCACCTCGTCCGCCAGATCGTGGCCTTCAACGTGCTGGGCAGCGGCATCTTCCTGGTGTTCGGCGGGCTGGCCCGCCGCGCCCCGGAGGCCGGCTCCGACCCGGTGCCCCACGCGCTCGCGATCACCGGCATCGTCGTCGCCCTGTCGGCGACGGCGCTCGCCCTCACGCTGGCGCTGCGGCTCCACCGGGCGACCGGCCGGGTCAGCCTGCCGCGGGCGTCCGCGGACCCCGACCCCTGAGCCCGGCCCCTGGGATGGAGGGAATGCCCGGCGCGCTGATCGGCCCGGGGGTGCCCTGGGCGGTATGGACGCTGGCGGTGCCGCTGGCCTTCGCCGCCCTCGCCCTGGTGCTCGGGCCGCGTGCGCGCCACGTCTTTCCCTGGGCCGCGGCCGCCACGCTCGCCGCCGCCGCGGCACTGGCCCTCCAGGTCGCGACCCATGGCCAGGTCGGCCACGCGCTCGGCGGCTGGGAGGTCCCGCTCGGCATCCGCCTGCGCGCCGACGGGCTCGCGGCGGCCCTCGTGCTGGTCGCGGCCGTCGTCGCCGGCGCGGTCGGCCTGCACGCGCGCGCCGAGTTCGCCGACCCGCCGGGCCGCGCGACCCGCGCCGGCGCCCTGTTCTGGCCCCTGCTCCTGCTGCTGTGGGGCGGGCTCAACGCCGTCTTCCTCGGCGCCGACCTGTTCAACCTGTACGTCGCGCTGGAGTTGGTGAGCCTGACCGCCGTCGCGCTCGCGACGATCGAGGGCCGTCCCGAGGCGCTCGTGGCCGGGATGCGCTACCTGCTGACGGCGCTGCTCGGCTCGGCCGCCTATCTCCTGGGCACGGCGCTGCTCTACGGCGCCTACGGCACGCTGGACATGGCGCTGCTGGCCGCCGTCGTCGGCCCCCAGCCCGCGACCTGGGCCGCGACCGCGCTGGTGACGGCCGGCCTGCTCGCCAAGACGGCGCTGTTCCCGCTGCATTTCTGGCTGCCCGCCGCCCATGCCTCGGCGCCCGCCCCCGCCTCGGCGCTGCTGTCCGGCCTCGTCGTCAAGGCGTCCTTCTACGTCGTCGTCCGGCTCTGGTTCGACGTGCTGGCGCCGACGACGGGTGTGGCGGCGGCGCAGCTCCTAGGCGCGCTCGGCGCGGCCGCGATCCTCTGGGGCTCCGTGCTGGCCCTGCGCCAGGTCCGGCTCAAGCTGCTAGTCGCCTATTCGACGGTGGCCCAGCTCGGCTACCTGTTCTTGATGTTCCCGCTGGCCGGCAGCGAGACCGGCGCCCAGCCCTGGACCGCGGGTGCCTGGATCGGCGGCATCTTCCACGCCGTGTCGCACGCCTCGGCCAAGGCGGCGATGTTCCTGGCGGCGGGGACGATCCTGCACGCCTTCGGCCACGACCGCATCGCCGGCCTCGCCGGTGCCGCGCGCGCGCTGCCGATGACGGTCTTCGCCTTCGGCGCCGCCGGGCTGTCGCTGATGGGCCTGCCGCCGAGCGGGGGCTTCATCGCCAAATGGCTGCTGCTGACGGCGGCACTCGCCGGCGGGCAGTGGGTCTGGGCGGCCGTGATGCTGGCGGGCGGGCTGCTCGCCGCCGCCTACGTGTTCCGCACCGTCCAGTCGACCTTCGCGGCACCGGACGCTCCGCCCGCGATCCGCCCGGTGCCGGCGTCGCACCAGGTGGTGCCGCTGGCGCTCGCCGGGGTCTCGGTGGCGCTCGGGATCGTCCCCTACGGCCTCTACGCGCTCCTCCAGATCGGCCGGCCCGCGGCGGCCGAGGAGGGGCTGGAATGACCCTGTCCGCCCTGCTGCCGGTCCTGATCCTGGCGACCTCGCTGGTGCCGAGCGTCCTGATGTTCCTGCTGCCCGAGCGCGCCGCGCGGGCCAGGACCGTGATCAACGTCGCCGGCGCCGCGGCGAAGGTCGTGCTCGTGTTCCTGCTGCTGCGCGGCGTGGCGGCGGGCGCCACCTACGAGGCGCGCTTCGCCCTGGTCCCCGGGCTGGAGCTGCTGCTGCGCGTCGACGCGCTGTCGCTGCTGTTCCTGACGCTCTCGGCGGTCCTGTGGCTGGCAACCACGGTCTACGCGCTGAGCTACCTCGCCGGCACCCCGGACCAGAACCGCTTCTTCGCGTTCTTCAGCCTGTGCGTCGTCGCGACGACGGGGATCGCGCTGGCCGGCACGCCGATCACCTTCTTCTTCTTCTACGAGCTGCTGACGCTCGCGACGTATCCGCTGGTCGTCCATCGCGGCGACCCGGCGGCCCTGGCCGGCGGGCGCAAATACCTCGCCTACACCCTGGCCGGCAGCATCGTCCTGCTGGTCGGGATCGTGTGGCTGGAGAGCATGGTCGGCCCGATCGAGTTCACCCGGGCCGGCGCCCTGGAGGAGATGCGCCGCACGACGCCCGACGCGCTGCGCGCCGCCTTCGTCCTGCTGGTCGGCGGGCTGGCCGTGAAGGCGGCCCTGGTGCCGCTGCATTCCTGGCTGCCCTCGGCCATGGTGGCCCCGGCGCCGGTCAGCGCCCTGCTGCACGCGGTGGCGGTGGTCAAGGCGGGCGCCTTCGGCATCGTCCGGGTCATCTTCGACGTCTACGGCATCGACGCGGTCGAGGGGCTCGGGCTGGGCGTCCCGCTCGCCGCCGCCGCCTCGGCCACGATCCTGTACGGCTCGGTGCGCGCCCTGACCCAGTCCGACATCAAGCGGCGGCTCGCCTATTCCACGGTCAGCCAGGTCTCCTACATCGTCCTCGGCGTGGCGCTCGGCGGCCCGACGGCCGCCATCGGCGGCCTGGTCCATCTCGTCCACCAGGGGCTGATGAAGGTGACGCTGTTCTTCTGCGCCGGCGCCTTCGCCGAGACGGTGCACGTCCACCGGATCGACCAGATGGACGGCCTCGGCCCGCGCATGCCCTGGACGATGCTGGCCTTCAGCATCGCGGCCTTCGGCATGATCGGCGTCCCGCCGGTCGCGGGCTTCGTCAGCAAATGGTATCTCGGCATCGGCAGCCTGGAGGCGGGCCACGCCTGGGTGATCCTGGTCCTGGCGGTCAGCAGCCTGCTGAACGCCGCCTATTTCCTGCCCCTGGTCTACCGGGCTTGGTTCCTGCCGCCGGCGGGCCCGTGGGAGGAGATGAGGCCCGGCCGCCGCTACGAGACCGATGCCGGCATGTTCCTGCCGCCGGTCGCGACCTCCCTCGCCGCGCTCCTGGTCGGCCTGCTGGCCGCGACGGAGCTGAGCCCGCTGAGCTGGACCCGGCTGATCGTCGAGCGGGGATACGCGCCGTGACCGGGGTCTCCGGGCATGTCCTGCTCGCGCTCTCGGTCGGGCTGCCCCTGGCGCTGGCGCTGGCCGTGCTGTCGGCGCGCCTGCGCCCGGCCGTGGAACGGCTGCTGCCGGCGGCCCCCCTGCCCGCCCTGGCGCTGGCGCTGGCCGCGGACGGCACCGGCGCCGCCTCGCTGGACGCGCTGCTGCTCGGCGTGCGGCTGGGCGCGGACCCGACGGCCCGGGTGTTCCTGGGGTTCACGGCGCTGCTGTGGGCGCTCGCGGGGTGGTACGCGCGCTCCTATCTCGGCGCCGCCCAGCGCCACCGCTTCTTCGGGCTGTGGCTCGCGACCATGACCGGCAATCTCGGCCTCCTGCTGGCCCGGGACGCGATCAGCTTCTACCTGTTCTTCGGCCTGATGTCGCTCGCGGCCTACGCCCTGGTCGTCCAGGAGGGCACGCCCGCCGCGCGCCGCGCCGGCCGCGTCTACATCGTCCTGGCCGTGCTGTCGGAGACCTGCCTGCTCCTCGGCTTCCTGCTGGCGTCCCACGCCGCCGACAGCCTGCTGGTGGCCGACATGCGCGTGGCCCTCGCGGCGGCCCCCCTGCGGGACGCGACGGTCCTGCTGCTGGTCGCGGGGTTCGGCATCAAGCTCGGGCTGGTGCCGCTGCATGTCTGGCTGCCGCTCGCCCACGGCACCGCCCCGGCCCCGGCCTCGGCGGTCCTGAGCGGCGCCATGATCAAGGCGGGCCTGTTCGGCCTGCTCTCCTTCCTGCCGCTGGGCACGGCACCGATGGCGGACTGGGGCTGGGGACTGGCCTGGCTGGGCCTGCTGACCGCGTATTGGGGCATCGCGGCCGGCCTGGCCCAGACCCATCCCAAGACCATCCTGGCCTATTCCAGCATGAGCCAGATGGGCATCGCCGCGGTCGCCGTCGGCGCGGGACTGGCCGAGCCGGGCCGGGCGGGCGCGGCGGTGGCGGCGGCCGCCCTCTACGCGCTCCACCACGGCCTGGCCAAGGGCGCCCTGTTCATGGGCGCCGGCCTGCACGACGCCGCCGGCTCGGCGGCGGGGCGGCGGCTGGTGCTGGCCGGGCAGGCGGCGGCGGCGCTGAGCGTCGCCGGCCTGCCGCTCGCGGCCGGCGGCGCGGCGAAGCACGCGCTGAAGGAGGTCGCCGGCCACGGCGCGGTGGGGACGCTGGTCGGCCTCTCGGCCATCGGGACGACCCTGTTGCTCGCCCGCTTCCTGCTGATGCTGCACCGGGCGCCGCACCATGGGCATGGCCCCGGACATGCGCACGGGCATGCGCACGCCGGCCTCGCCGCGCCGTGGCTCGCGGCCCTCGTCGCCTCCCAGGCGGCGGCCTGGTGGCTCGCCGGCCCGGCCCACGCGCTGGAACCCTCGGTCCTGTGGGACGGGCTGTGGCCGGTGCTGGCCGGCGCCGCCCTCGCCCTGGCGGCCTTCGCGCTTCGGGGCCGGCTGCGCGGCGTCTCGGTGCCGGCGGGCGACGTCGTTGTGCTGGCGGCCCCGCTCGGGCCGATGGCGAAGGCGGCCGTCGGCCGGCTGCGGGCCGCCCGGACCCGGGTCCGCCCGCCCGACGTCCGGCGCCTCGTGGAGGACGGCCTCGCCGCCCTGGAGTCGCGGCTGACGGACTGGCAGTCGGCCGGGACCGCCTTCCTGCTGCTCATCGCCGTCGTGGCCGCGGCCCTGCTCCTGCGAACCGGCTGACCCGCCTCAGTCGAGGCTGCCGGCGTCCAGGCCCCGCACCAGGTCCTCGGCCATCACGCCGGCATAGCCGGGATTGCCGGTGATGGCGCAGTGATAGGCCATGTTGAGCAGGTGGTACGCCCGGAACAGGGCGATCAGCCCGCGGTCGACGTCGCCGCCGTAGCCGGCGAGGACGAGGTCGAACCACCCCTGCGGCAGCGGGTTGCCGAACAGCGGCCCGTGCAGCAGCTCGGTGCGCGCGAGGTCGGCCTCCGGCGGCGCCGCCAGCGCGTCCTCGAGGTCGAGCAGCCCGACGCAGCGGACCGGGCCGTCGGCCTCGCACAAGAGGTTGGGGGCGAACAGGTCGCCGTGGTTCAGGACGACCCCGCGCGCGTCCAGCCGCGCGGACCGGCGCCCGACCGCCTCTCCCAGCTTCTCGAGCGCCGGGACCCCCTCGGGCCAGCCGGCGCGGACCGCGCGGCCGAGCCGCCGCTCCAAATCGTCGCCCAGGAAGGCGGACGGCGTCCGGCTGCCGGAGACCGCCTGCGGCAGCGGCCCGGCGCCCGGCAGGCGGATCTCGTGCAGGCAGCGCATCAGCGCGCCCCAGCTCGTCAGCGCGCCGGGCCGCTGCCAGGACAGGCGCGGCCACAGGTCGGCCAGCGTCGGCAGGCCGATGCGTGGATAGGCCACGAAGGTGATTCCCCCGGGGGCGGCATCGGGGGCGGAAACGGCCGGCAGGTGGTCGGGCGCCAGCAGCCCGGCCTGGCGCGCGAGGCGCGCGGCGGTCCGTTCGGGCGCGAAGCCGCGCACCAGCTCGGGATGGCTCGCGATCTTCACGATCAGGTCGTCGCCATGGGCGAAGCCCAGGCGGTAGACGGCGTTGCTGCCGGAGCAGCTCCGGCACGACACCAGCGCGCCGGGATCGGCGCCCGGGGCCAGGCGGGGCAGTATGGTCCTGAGGGCGGCGGGCAGGGTACGGGGGCAATCGGCCGCGCAGCCGGTCATGCGGTCTCCTTCGGTCGGTCGGGTGGGGGCCTTTCCCAGCATGGGGACCGTCGCCGTCATGTCGAGCCGAATCGTATGCACCTCCGGGAAAAATGGCGGTACCGGCGCGCGACCCGGCCTGCGCCAGCCCCCTGGTTGATCCCTGGAGCCGCCGGTCGATTGCCCTTATGATGGCCGGGCATCCCGCCGCCCTCCGGTACCGGTCCATCGCACATGTCCGACGTCAAGGCCCTGATCGGCAAGCTGAACCCCGTCTGCAAGAGGGCCATGGAGACGGCCGCGGAGCTGTGCCTCGCCCAGACCCATTTCTCGGTCGAGGTCGAGCACCTGCTGATCCGCCTGCTCGACCCGCCCGGCACCGACGTCGCGCAGATCCTGCGCCATTACGGCGTCGACCAAGCCCAGCTCTCGCGCCAGCTCACCACCGCGATGGAGCGGCTGCCGCGCGGCAACGCGCGCACTCCGGCGCTCTCGGCCCATCTGCTGACCCTGCTGGAGGAGGCGTGGGTCGTCTCGTCCCTGGCGCTCGGCGACACGGCGATCCGCTCCGGCTCGCTCCTGAAGGCGCTGGTCGACCATGACGGGCTGCGCGCCCTGCTGCTGGAGGCGGTCCCCCTGCTCTCGCGCATCCCGCGCGGCCGCCTGGCCGAGGATCTGGGCGAGCTGGTGCGCGGCAGCGCCGAGGACCGCAACGCCCCCGCCGCCGCCCCCGGGACCGGCGCGGGGTTCGGCGCCGGGGCCGGGTCCGCGCGGCCCGGCGGCCGCGCCGCGGGTGCCTCCAGCCCGGCGCTGGACGCCTACACGATCGACCTGACCGCCCAGGCGCGCGCCGGCCGCATCGACCCGATCGTCGGCCGCGACGCGGAGATCCGCCAGCTCGTCGACGTGCTGATGCGCCGCCGCCAGAACAACCCGATCCTGACCGGCGAGGCCGGGGTCGGCAAGACCGCCGTGGTCGAGGGCTTCGCCCAGGCCGTCGTCGACGGCACCGTGCCGCCGGCGCTGGCCCGGGTCTCGGTGCGCATCCTCGATTTGGGCCTGCTCCAGGCCGGGGCCGGCATCAAGGGCGAGTTCGAGAACCGGCTGAAGCAGGTGATCGAGGAGGTGGCCGGCTCGGCGGTCCCGGTGATCCTGTTCATCGACGAGGCGCACACCATGATCGGCGCCGGCGGCCAGGCCGGCCAGGGCGACGCCGCCAACCTGCTGAAGCCGGCGCTGGCGCGCGGCGAGCTGCGCACCATCGCGGCGACGACCTGGGCCGAGTACAAGAAATACTTCGAGAAGGACCCGGCGCTGGCGCGGCGCTTCCAGGTCATCAAGGTCGAGGAGCCGGACGAAGCCGGCGCGGTGGAGATGCTGCGCGCCCTCGTGCCCAAGCTGGAGCGCCACCACGGCGTGCGCATCCTGGACGAGGCGGTCGCGGACGCGGTCCGGCTCTCGCACCGCTACATGCCCGGCCGCCAGCTCCCCGACAAGGCGATCGGCGTGCTCGACACCGCCTCGGCCCGGGTCGCGATCGCCCAGTCCGGCCCGCCGCCGGCCCTGCTGGCCGCGACCCGCCGGGTCGAGAGCCTGGGCGCCGAGATCGCGATCCTGTCGCGCGAGACCGCCGCCGGGCGCGACCATTCCGAGCGGATCGAGCGCCTGTCGGACGAGCGCGAGCGCGCCGAGGACGAGCGCGAGCGCCTGACCCAGCGCTGGACCCAGGAAGCGCAGCTCGTGCGCCGCATCCGCGAGCAGGAGGAGGAGCTGCCCTCCCTCAAGGGGCCGGACTTCGCGCGCGTGGTCGGCGACCTGGACGGGCTGCGCCTGGAGCTGGACGCGATCCAGGAGGACGAGCCGATGGTGCCGGCCTGCGTCGACCACCGCGGCGTCGCGGCGGTCGTGTCGGGCTGGACCGGCATCCCGGTCGGCCGCATGCTGACCGACAACGTCGAGACGGTGCGCACCTTGCGCGCGCGCATGGGCGAGCGGATCGTCGGCCAGGACACGGCGCTGGACGCCATATGCCGGCGCATCCAGACCTACTACGCCGCGATGGGCGAGCCGGGCAAGCCGACCGGCGTGTTCCTGCTGGTCGGCCCGTCCGGCGTCGGCAAGACCGAGACCGCGGCCACGCTCGCCGACCTGCTGTTCGGCGGCGAGCGGGCGATGATCTCCATCAACATGTCGGAATACCAGGAGGCGCATTCGGTCTCCGGCCTCAAGGGCGCGCCGCCGGGCTATGTCGGCTACGGCCGCGGCGGCGTCCTGACCGAGGCGGTGCGCCGCCACCCCTACAGCGTCGTCCTGCTGGACGAGGTCGAGAAGGCCCACCCGGACGTGCTGGAGCTGTTCTACCAGGTGTTCGACAAGGGCGTGCTGGAGGACGGCGAGGGGGTCCAGGTCGACTTCCGCAACACCGTGATCCTGCTGACCTCCAATCTCGGCACCGACGGCATCGTCGAGCTGATGCGCCGCTCCGGCGGCCCGCTCGACGCCGAGGCCGTCGCCCGGACCATCCGCCCCGAGCTGGTGCGCCACTTCAAGCCGGCGCTGCTCGGCCGCATGGTCGTGGTGCCCTACCTGCCGCTGAGCGACGCGCGCATCCGCGAGATCGCCCGCCTCAAGCTGGCCCGCATCCAGGAGCGCTTCGCCGCCACCCACCGCGCCGAGCTGACCTGCGCCGAGGCGGTGGTCGCGGCCATCGCCGAACGCTGCCACGAGACCGACAGCGGTGCGCGCGCGATCGACCACATCCTGACCAACACCCTGCTGCCCGAGCTGTCGGGCGGCATCCTCGACCGTCTCGCCGACGGCGAGCCGATCGACATCGTCCACATCGACATCGATCCCGCCGATGGCCGCCTCGTCTACCAGTTCGGCAACCCGGCCGGGGGCCGCGCGCGATGACCGGTCCGACCCAGGACAACTCCTCGCTCTCGGTGATGACGCCGCTCGGCAAGGACGCGCTGATCCTGATCGAGATGACAGGCGAGGAATACGTCTCCGATCTGTTCGAGTTCCGCCTGACCATGTCGGCGGACGCGATGGACCTGGACCTGTCGGCACTGATCGGCCAGCCGGTCACGGTGACGCTGACCGGGCCGGACGGGGCCAAGCGCTACGTCAACGGCATCTGCGGCCGGGCGACCCAGTCCGGCCGCACCTACCATGCGGAGCTGCGGCCCTGGCCGTGGCTGATGACCTTCACGACCGACAGCCGCATCTTCCAGAACAAGAACGCCCCGGACATCATCAAGGCGGTGTTCGGCGAGCTGGGCTTCACCGACTTCAAGGATTCGCTGACCGCGACTTACGAGGTGCGCGAGTACTGCGTCCAGTACCAGGAAACGTATTTCGACTTCGTGTGCCGCCTGATGGAAGAGGAAGGGATCTACTACTTCTTCACCCACGAGGACGGCAAGCACACCATGGTGCTGGCCGACGACGCCAGCGCGCATGTCGACATCCCGGTCAAGGCGACGGTCCCCTTCAACCCGGTGCCGACCGGCAAGGAATGGATCGACGTCGACCGGGTCGAGGACTTCGTGCTGGAGCACCGGGTCGTCAGCGGCAAGTACCAGGCCGACGACTTCAACTTCGAGACGCCCTCGACCGAGCTGAAGGCCCAGGTGACCGGGGCGGCGGCCAAGTTCCAGATCTACGAGTATCCCGGCAACTACCTGAAGAAGAACCTCGGCGACGCCTTCGCCAAGGTCCGCATGGCCGAGCTGGAGGCGCCGGCCAAGCGCGTCAGCGGCTCGGGCCGGGTGCGCGGCTTCGCCGCCGGCCTCAAGTTCACGCTGGAGAAGCACCCCCGCGCCGACCTGAACGCGGCCTACGTGCTCCACACCGTCAGCCACGAGGTGCGCCGGCGCGAATACGCGAACGCCTTCACCGCCTACCCCGCCGACGCGGTGTTCCGCCCGCCGCGCCGCACGCCGCGGCCCCGGATCGTCAGCACCCAGACCGCGATCGTGACCGGCAAGGCCGGCGAGGAGATCTGGACCGACAAGCACGGCCGGATCAAGGTCCAGTTCCACTGGGACCAGCTCGGCACCAAGGACGAGAACAGCTCGTGCTGGATCCGCGTCTCCCAGGGCTGGGCGGGCAAGAACTGGGGCGCGATCTTCCTGCCGCGCATCGGCCAGGAGGTGATCGTCAGCTTCCTTGAGGGCGACCCCGACCGGCCGATCGTGACGGGCTGCGTCTACAACGGCGAGCAGCCCGTCCCCTACGCCCTGCCGGGCGAGCAGACGAAGAGCACGGTCAAGTCCAACAGCTCCAAGGGCGGCGGCGGCTTCAACGAGATCCGCTTCGAGGACAAGAAGGACAGCGAGGAGGTCTTCGTCCAGGCCCAGAAGGACATGACGGTCACGATCCTCAACGACCGGACCGAGACCATCACCAACAAGCGCACGACCACCATCAAGGAGAGCGACGACCTGCTGACCCTCGACAAGGGCAGCCGCACGGTCACGATCACCGAGGGCAACCACACCCTGACCGTGACCAAGGGCGACCGGACGGTCGCGGTCGACACCGGCAAGGAGACGCACACCGTCAAGGGCACGCGCTCGGTGACCGTGACCGGGGACGAGACGCATACCAACGAGGCCGCCTTCACCCACAACGTGACCGGCAACTTCACGCTCAAGGTCGACGGCAACGTCACGATCGAGGCCGGCGGCTCGCTGACGCTGAAATCGGGCACGGCGTTCAGCATCGAGGCCGGGACCGCGCTGACCGCCAAGGCCTCGACCGACGCCACCATCGAGGGGCTGAACACGACCGTGAAGTCGAGCGCGAACCTGACCGTCCAGGCCGGCGCGATGCTGGAGGCCAAGGGCTCGGCGATGGGCAAGATCGACGGCGGCGGCATGCTGGAACTCAAGGGCGGACTGGTGAAGGTGAATTGACCGCGGACACGCAGGCGCAGGCGCAGGCGGCGCACGAGGTCATCGAGACCCGCGACGCCGAAGGACGGCTGCTGCGCCGCCTCTCCACCGTGAACGGCGTCCCCGACGGCGAACTGGTCGAGTTCGACGAGGACGGGAACCTGCGGCTCAGCATGAGCTTCCGCGCCGGCGTGCTGCACGGGCCGTTCCGGATCTTCCAGGACGGACGCCCGCAGGCTGAGATGACCTATGTCGACGGCCTGCTCGACGGTGAGGTGCGCAGCTTCGATCCCGGCGGCCGGGTGATCGCGGTCAGCCGGTTCGTGGCGGGGCGGCGGAACGGCCCGTCCGAGACCTTCTCCCCCGACGGCCGCCTGATCCGGGTCGAGCCCTACCGCGACGGCCGCATCGAGGGCGAGGTGCTGGAATACTGGGACAACGGCGCCCTGCGCCAGCGCACGCCCTGGCAAGGCGGCCTCAAGCAGGGCGAGACGCTGGTCTTCGACGAGGCGGGCAAGCCGAAGGAGAGGATCGTGTTCGAGGCCGGGATCGCGAAAGGCCCGCCGGAACCGCTCGGCGACGCCAGGCGCCGCTGGCTGCCGTTCAAGCGCTGAGACGCAGGGAGGAACGAGGAATGGGAACCCAGGTCGTCGCCGGCGCGCTGCTGCAGTGCAGCTTCGGCGCCGCGCCGAGCGCGCTGAGCGTGCTGCCGGTCAACAGGGTCATGGCGGGCGGGCCGCCGGCGGCGAACATCATGGACTTCGCCCCGATGGTGAACGTGATGCCCTTCGCGATGTGCAGCAGCCCGGCCAACCCCACCGTCGCCGCGGCGACCGCCGCGGCGCTGGGCGTGCTGACGCCGATGCCCTGCGTGCCGATGACGGTCGCCCCCTGGGTCGTCGGCGCGCCGACGGTCCTGGTCGGCAACATGCCGACGCTCAACGACAGCTCCAAATGCATCTGCGCCTGGGGCGGGTCGATCAGCATCACCATGCCCGGCCAGTTCACCGTGCAGGTCCCCTGACATGCGCACGCCCCTCCCGCACGGGCGGGAGGGGCGGCTTCGCCGGTATGGGCCTCGCTTAAGAACGCCTAACAAAAGGCGGGAACGGCTGTTGGAGGTGGATGGCCGCACCGCTTGTGTCCGATGAGTTGTGGGCAGTGGTGGAACCGCTGCTCCCGACCGAGCCGCCGAAGCCGCAGGGCGGTCGCCCTCGTGTGAGCGACCGCGCCGCGCTGACCGGCATCCTGTTCGTACTGCGTACCGGCATCCCCTGGGAACTGCTGCCGGCCGAGATGGGCTGCGGCTGCGGCATGACCTGCTGGCGTCGGCTGCGGGACTGGCAGCAGGCCGGCGTCTGGGAGCGCCTGCATCGCGTTCTGCTCGACCGGCTCGGCTGCGCCAATGCGATCGACTGGTCGCGAGCGGCTCTGGACAGTGCGTCGGTGCCGGCAAAAAGGGGGGTGAAGGAACGGGGCCGAACCCGACCGATCGGGGCAAAGCGGGGTGCAAGCGCCACCTCCTCACGGATGCCAACGGCATCCCGCTCGTCATCCGGATCAGCCCGGCCAACCGCCACGACAGCCGGCTTCTCGAGACGGTGATCGATGCCGTGCCGCCGATCCGCCAGTGCGCAGGCCGGCCACGCAGACGTCCCGCCAAGCTCCACGCCGACAAGGGCTACGATTTCCCGCACTGTCGGCGGGCCCTGCGGCGGCGCTCGATCCGGCCGCGCATCGCCCGGCGCGGCATCGACAGCAGCGAACGCCTCGGGCGGCACCGATGGGTAGTTGAGCGCACGCTGGCCTGGTTCGCCCGCCAGCGCCGCATCGTCGTCCGCTACGAGCGTCGCTCCGATATCTTCGAAGCCTTCCACCATCTCGCCGCCAGTCTCATCTGCTGGAAGTTCATCCAGAGATGGTTCTGTTAGGCGTTCTAAGTCCTCTCTCCTGCGGCGACGGCGTCGACGTTCCGGACGACCTTCTTCCAGCCCTCGCTCATGTTCTCGAAGGCGGTGTCGTTCGTCGGCCTGACGAAGCCCGAATGCACGAGGCGAAGGCGCGTTCCGCCATCGGCCCTGGAAAGGGTCCACGTGACGACGGTGTCCAGCCGCGAGCCGTAGCCGACGTTTCCCTCGTGTCCGCCCTTCCAGGCATAGGCGAGGCGCTCGTTCGGCACCACCTCCAGGACCTGGCAGCGGATGACGCCGTCCCAGGCGCCGGCCGGGCTCGTCTGGAACGTGAAGCTCGTGCCTTCCACGGGCTCGAAGCCCGCCGGCACCATCATCCAGCGGCCGATCAGCTCCCCGGTCGTCAGCGTCTTCCAGATCGTCTCCGGCGCATGCGGGAGGATCTCCTCGACCACGATGTCCTGCGTGGCCGGCTTCAAGGCGGCGTCGTTCATGGATCGATCTCCTTCAGGAGGGTTCTGAGGTTGGCGAACCGCTCGCGCCAGAAGACGCCGTAGTGGCTCATCCAGTCGACCAGCGGCGCGAGGCCTTCGGGCTGGGCGCGGTAATAGACGTTCCGGCCCTCGGGGCGCTCGGCGACCAG
>NZ_DASYHS010000027.1:0-4049 GCF_035998295.1 Arenibaculum sp.
GCCGACGGCCTGGCGCTGCGCTTCCCGCCGGAGCGCACGCTGCTCTACCGCGACAGCCGGCTGGCGAGCTAGGAGGCGGACATGGACAAGCCCTGGAACAACCGAGCCTGGTTCCTGGTGATCCCGGTCTTCGTGATCGTCGCCTTCAGCGCGATCATCCCGCTGATGACGGTGGTCAACTATTCGGTCCAGGACATCTTCGGCCCCGGCCAGGCGTTCTGGGTCGGCACCGAATGGTACGAGACCATCCTGGCGGACGAGCGGCTTCACGACGCGCTGGTGCGCCAGATCGTCTTCTCGCTCGCGGTGCTGGCGATCGAGATCCCGCTCGGCATCGCGGTCGCGCTGTGCATGCCGTCCGGCAAGGGCTGGAGGACGTCGCTGACGCTGGTGCTGCTGGCGCTGCCGCTGCTGATCCCGTGGAACGTCGTCGGCACGATCTGGCAGATCTTCGCGCGCCCCGACATCGGCCTGGGCGGGGCGGTGGTCCAGGCGCTGGGCGTCGACTACAACTACACCGGCGACTCGCTGGACGCCTGGCTCACCGTGCTGGTGATGGACGTCTGGCACTGGACGCCGCTGGTGGCACTGCTGTGCTATGCCGGGCTGCAGGCGATCCCGCCCGCCTTCTACCAGGCGGCCCGGATCGACGGCGCCTCGCGCTGGGCGGTGTTCCGCCACATCGAGCTGCCGAAGATGCGCGGCGTGCTGCTGATCGCGGTGCTGCTGCGCTTCATGGACAGCTTCATGATCTACACCGAGCCGTTCGTGCTGACCGGCGGCGGGCCCGGCAACGCGACCACCTTCCTCAGCCAGTTCCTGACGCGCATGGCGGTCGGGCAGTTCGACCTCGGCAAGGCGGCCGCCTTCTCGATCATCTACTTCCTGATCGTCCTGCTGTTCAGCTACGTGTTCTACACGGTCATCACCCGTGTCGGCGCGGGAGACAAGTCATGACCGCGGAAACCCCGAGCGCCACGACCGCCCTGCCCTCGCCCGCCCGCGCGCGGACCCGGCCCCGCGCGGGGACCTCGCGGCGCACGACGGTGATCCTAGTGCTCTACGTCGTCTTCCTGATGCTGCCCATCTACTGGATGGTCAACATGTCGCTGAAGACGAACTCGGAGATCCTGTCGGGGCTTACGCTCTACCCGCGGGACCCGACGCTGGCGAACTACATCACGATCTTCACCGATGCGAGCTGGTATTCCGGCTACATCAACTCGATCAAATACGTCGCCCTCAACACGCTGATCTCGGTGACGGTGGCGCTGCCGGCGGCCTACGCGTTCTCGCGCTACCGCTTCCTCGGCGACAAGCACATGTTCTTCTGGCTGCTGACCAACCGGATGGCGCCGCCGGCGGTGTTCCTGCTGCCGTTCTTCCAGCTCTACTCGACGCTCGGCCTGTTCGACACCCACATCGCGGTGGCGCTGGCGCACTGCCTGTTCAACGTGCCGCTGGCGGTGTGGATCCTGGAAGGCTTCATGTCGGGCGTGCCGCGCGAGATCGACGAGACCGCCTACATGGACGGCTACAGCTTCCCGCGCTTCTTCCTGACGATCTTCCTGCCGCTGATCCGGGCCGGCGTCGGCGTCACCGCGTTCTTCTGCTTCATGTTCAGCTGGGTCGAGCTGCTGCTGGCGCGCACGCTGACCAGCGTCGAGGCGAAGCCGATCGCCGCCACCATGACCCGCACGGTGAGTGCTGCCGGCATGGACTGGGGCCTGCTGGCCGCGGCCGGCGTGCTGACCATCGTTCCCGGCGCGCTCGTGATCTGGTTCGTGCGCAACTACATCGCCAAGGGCTTCGCGCTCGGCCGCGTCTGAGGGAGGACACGCCCATGGACCTGTTCATCGACCTGCAATGGATGGCCTGGACCTGGCCGACCGCCCTGTTCTTCGCGACGATCCTGCTGATCCTGGCGGGGATGACGGCCTGGCAGCTCGCCTCTCCCTCGGTGGAGCGGCGCGGGTTCCTGCCGATGCCGACGACGCGGGGCGACCGGCTGTTCATCGGCCTGCTGGGCAGCGCCTATCTGCACCTCGCCTGGCTCGCGCTGACGGACACGACGCTGTGGATCGCGCTCGGCCTGTCGGTGGTCTGGATGGCGTTCGTGATGCGGTACGGCTGAAGCCGCGCCGCCAAGAAGATTTCCCCGGGTGCTCGCCCGAGGGAACGGGTCCGGCGTCCCGCCGGTCCGAAACGAGGGAGTCCAAGGAGGAAACGATGGCACCTGACGATTTGGGGAGGAGACACTCGCGCCTGTTGGCCGGCACGATGCTCGCGGGCATCGTCGGCATCGGCCTGGCGGCCGGTCCGGCAGCGGCCCAGAGCGACGAGCAGTACCAGGAGGCGGCCCGGCGCTGGGTCGAGACGGAGTTCCAGCCGTCATCGCTCTCGAAGGAAGAGCAGATGAAGGAGATGGAGTGGTTCATCAAGGCGGCCGAGCCGTTCCGCGGGATGGACATCAACGTCGTCTCCGAGACGATCACCACGCATGAGTACGAGGCGCAGACGCTCGCCCGCGCGTTCTCCGAGATCACCGGCATCAACCTGAAGCACGACCTGATCCAGGAAGGCGACGTCATCGAGAAGCTGCAGACGCAGATGCAGTCCGGGCGCAACGTCTACGATGCCTACGTCAACGACAGCGACCTGATCGGGACGCATTTCCGCTACGGCGCGGTCGTGCCGCTGTCGGACTGGATGGCGGGCGAAGGCAAGGACGTCACGCTGCCGACCCTCGACATCGACGACTTCATCGGCAAGAGCTTCACGACCGGGCCGGACGGCAAGCTGTACCAGCTTCCCGACCAGCAGTTCGCGAACCTCTACTGGTTCCGCGCCGACTGGTTCGAGCGGCCGGACCTGCAGCAGCGCTTCCGCGAGAAGTACGGCTACGAGCTGGGCGTGCCGGTCAACTGGTCCGCCTACGAGGACATCGCCGAGTTCTTCACCAACGACGTGAAGGAGATCGACGGGGTCCGCGTCTACGGCCACATGGACTACGGCAAGAAGGACCCGTCGCTGGGATGGCGCTTCACCGACGCCTGGCTCAGCATGGCGGGCGCCGGCGACAAGGGCATCCCGAACGGGCTGCCGGTCGACGAATGGGGCATCCGCGTAGACGGCTGCAGCCCGGTCGGCTCCTCGGTCGCGCGCGGCGGCGCCACCAACGGCCCGGCCGCCGTCTACGCGCTCACCAAATACATCGACTGGCTGAAGAAATACGCCCCGCCCGAGGCCCAGGGCATGACCTTCAGCGAGGCCGGCCCGGTGCCGGCGCAGGGCAACATCGCCCAGCAGATCTTCTGGTACACCGCCTTCACCGCCGACATGGCCAAGCCCGGCCTGCCGGTGGTCAACGAGGACGGCACGCCGAAGTGGCGCATGGCGCCCTCGCCGCACGGCCCGTACTGGGAAGAGGGCATGAAGCTCGGCTACCAGGACGCGGGCTCGTGGACCCTGCTCGAGTCGACCCCGGTCGACCGCCGCAAGGCCGCCTGGCTCTACGCCCAGTTCACGGTCTCCAAGACCGCCTCGCTGAAGAAGACCATGGTCGGCCTGACGCCGATCCGCGAATCCGACCTGCACACTCCGGCCATGGACGAGATGGCGCCGAAACTGGGCGGGCTGGTCGAGTTCTACCGCAGCCCGGCCCGCGTCGCCTGGACGCCGACCGGCACCAACGTGCCCGACTACCCGAAGCTGGCGCAGCTGTGGTGGCAGAACGTCGCCGAGGCGGTCACCGGCGAGCGGACCCCGCAGGAGGCCATGGACAATCTGGCCGCGGCCCAGGACCAGGTGATGGCCCGGCTCGAGCGCGCGAACGTCCAGGGCGAGTGCGGCCCGAAGCTGAACGAGGAGCGGGACGCCCAGTACTGGTTCGACCAGCCCGGCGCCCCGAAGCCGAAGCTGGACAACGAGAAGCCCCAGGGCGAGACGGTGGCCTACGACGCGCTGCTCAAGGCCTGGCAGGAAGGCCGGGTCCGCTGAGCGGCACGACGCTTCCCTCCACACTCCCGGGGTGGCGCATCGCGCCACCC
>NZ_DASYHS010000044.1:0-41437 GCF_035998295.1 Arenibaculum sp.
TGCGGGAATGTCATGTTTCGTCACGGTGCCGGTTTTCGTCTTCGGCCCGGCGCGCATTTCCGCGCGCAGCTCGTCGCGCAGTCCCGCCAGCTCCTTGCGCAGCTCCTCCACCAGTTCCGCCTGGACCTTGCCGCGCAGTTCGTCGCGCAGCTCGTCCCGGACGTCCTCGCGCAGGTCCTCGCGCAGGCGCTCGCGCTCGGCCCGGGTCACGGCGCGGACGGCGCCGACGTCTTTCTCGAAGCGCCACCGGTGGGCCAGCAGGCGGGCGGCGGCGGGGACATGCCCCTGCTCGACCAGCTTGCCGTACAGCTCGTCGTGCTGCCGGCGCATCTGCTCGACGAGGGCCTCGTGCCGGTCCTCCTCCTCCGCGGACAGCTCGGCGAGGCGGGCCCGGACGTCCGCGTGCGCCCACGGCGTGGAGCCGGGGGCGTAGCCAGCGCGGCGCGCGGCCTCGGCCAGGGGCTCGCCGCGCGCGGCGATGCGGCAGAACAACTCGATGCGCGGGGCCATGGGGTGTCCTCCTCGTTCCGGTAAAGAGAACAATAAGAGAACATAAGGCGTCGGCAGTCAAGGAGCGGGTCGAGGTCAGCCGCTTCCACCCGCCTTGCGGTGCCGGTGGCGGGCGACGTGGAACCGGGTTGCGCAGCGTTTGGAGCAGAAGCGCTGCTGCCCGGCTTTGGAGGCGTCCACGAAGACCTCTTCGCACGGCGCCGATTCGCATTGGCGCAGGCGCCCGGCTCCGCGCGCCTCGATCACGTCGGCCAGCGCCAGCACGGCGTAGGCGGCGAGGCGATCGGCCGGTTCCGTCCCGGGGGCGGGCGCCATCCCGACGGCCGGGGCGTCGTCCCCCGCGCGCACCGAGGCCCGGAACGCGACGCGGGTGACCAGGGTGTCCAGGCTCTCCGCCACCTCACGGCCGGATCGCCCCTCCGCCAGCGCCAGCGCCGCGGCGCGGACGCGGTCGCGGACGGCCCGGATCGCTCCGGCGTCGTCCGGTTCCGGGGCCGTGTCCAGCCACGCCTTCAGGAAGTCCCGGCAGCCCTCGGCGTCCACCAGCAGGTCGGGCACCGGACGCACGGGGTCCACCGTGTTCACCAGGGCGAGGACGAAGCCCTCCGGCTCCCGCACGCACCGGGGTACAGCCTCTTCGTAATCTTTGAAATCTGTTTTCAAGATTACCGGTCCATGGTACCTGTAAGCTCCATTCCATATTGAGGGGGTGACGGGCGATGGCAACCCCGTTCTTCATGGTGGTGGCGGGCCTCGCCGGAGCCGGTCTCGGCGTCGCGGCGCTGAAGGTGGCGTTCCCGGCCGCGGTGGCGCTCGGCGGCGGGTCGCCGGCGGAGGTCGCGGCGGTGGCGACCGCGCTGACGATGGGGTGGCCGTTGTTCGGCATCCTGGCCGGCGTCCTCCTCGACCGCATGCGCAAGACCGACGCGCTGCTGCTGGCGCACGCCCTGGTTCTCCTGGCCGCGCTTGCGGCGGCGCTGGTCGCGGCGTCGGTCGGCGCGGGACCGGCCGCCGGGGTGCTGGCGCTGCTGTGCGCCGCCGGCTTCGCGGTGAGCTGCGGCGAGGTGCTGGCCGAGAACGTGAGCCAGACCGTGGCTCCCGATCTGGTCGCGCCGGCGGCGCTCGGCCGCGCCAACAGCCTGCTCCAGGGGACCAAGACGGTGGCCATGCTGCTGCTGGCGCCGCTGTTCGGCGCAGCGCTGCTGGAAGTCTCGGTTCCTTTCGCGTTCTGCGCCGTGGCGGCCGTGCTTGCCGCGGCGGCGCTCGTCACCCTTCCGGCCCGTCGGGCGTCCCCGCGGCCCGACCGGCCGGCGGGCGGGGCTGCGAGCCCGTTCGCGGGCCTGCGGTACATCGGGCGCGACCGGACGCTGCTGGGACTCACGGTCCTCGTCACCGGCATGTCCGGCTGCTGGAGCGCGTGGCTGAGCCTCGTCGTCTCCTATGCGGTGTCGCCCGACGCGCTGGACCTGCCCGCGAGCCTGCTCGGCGGCATCATGGCCTGCCTCGGGGTCGGCAGCCTTCTCGGCGCCGTCGCGGTCGAGCCGCTGCGCCGGGTGCTGGGCGACCGGCCGGTCCTGTTCCTCGACCTGGCCGGCACGGTCCTGCTGCTCGCGGTACCGGCGCTCAGCGGCGGCGTGGTCGCCGTATGCGCGGCGGCCGTGGCGGCCGGGTTCGGGGGGGTGGTCTGGGTGGTCACGGTCGCCTCGCACCTCCAGGTCGCGGTGCCGCGCGCCCTTCTCGGCCGCACGGTCGCGGCCTATCGCTGGATCGGCTGGACGGCGTTCCCGGCCGGCTCGGCCGTGGCCGGCGCGATCGCCGAGGCGGCCTCGCTGCAGGCGGCCTTCGCCGTTTTCGCCCTGGGCTCGGCGGTGCTGGCGATCTCCTTCTTCCGCCTGCTCCCCGCCGACGCCCCGCTCGGGCGGTCCGCGGCCGGCGGCCCGGCGTAAACCCGGTTCTTCAGTGCCGGGCGAAGACCCTGTCCCCGCCCGAGGCGCCGAACAGGATCGTCTCGTAGGGCTCGCCCGTCGCCATGTCCATGCCCGGCGCGTCCATCGGCATGCCGGGCACCGACAGGCCCCGAGCCGCGGGGCGTTCGGACAGCAGGCGCCTCACGTCGCCGGCGGGGACGTGGCCCTCGATCACGTAGCCGTCGACGAGCGCCGTGTGGCAGGAGCCCAGCGCCTCGGGCACGCCGCCGGATCGCTTGACCGGCTCCAGGTCGTCCACTTCATGGACCGTCACGGCGAAACCGGCAGCCCGCATGTGGTCGACCCATCCGCCGCAGCAGCCGCAGCTCGGCGACTTCCAGACCTCGACCCGGTCCGGAGCCGCTTGGGCCTGGGCGACCGCGAGTTGGGTGACGGTCGGGACGAGCAACGCCAGCGCGAACAGCAGGGCGCGTGCGAACGGCTTCATGGTGTCCTCCATCGATGGTCCCGGATCGTGCCGCGGTGAACGACCCCGATCATCATGCCGGTCGCCGTGCATGGCAAGGTGCGGTAGCGGAGCGGAGCTGCCGGCGGCGGGCCGCACCGGGTGGCGCGGCCCGCCGGACGCAGGCTAGTTCCTCACCAGGTCGGACTTGGCGAGGGTGGAGCGCAGCATCCAGGCCACCTTCTCGTGCGCGCCCATGCGCTTGTTCAGGAGGTCCTCGGTCACGGTGTCGTTGGCCTCGTCGCAGATCTGCACGATCTCGCGCGCGGTCCGGGTGACCTCCTCGTTGTCGCGGACGATCTGCTCGACCATGTTGCGGGCGTCCGGGGTGCCGTGCTCGTCCTTGATGCTGGTGTGCTTCAGGAACTGGCTCAGGCTGCCGGGCGGGAAGTACCCCAGCGCGCGGATGCGCTCCGCGATCTCGTCCACCGCCCCCTGCAGGTCCTCGTACTGCTCCTGGAACATCTCGTGGAGGCTGTGGAAGGTCGGGCCCTCGACGTTCCAGTGGAAGCCGTGGGTCTTGCCGAGCAGCGTGTAGGTGTCGGCGAGCAGCTTCGACAGCCCGTCGGCGATGGCTTTGCGCTGCTGGTCCGGTATCCCGATCTTGACGTCGAGCGGCTCGTTCGATTTGCGTGCGATGTCGGCGAATGGCATCGATCTCTCCATCCTTGGCGTCGGCCTTTGGCGTCGGCAGATTACGGGGGCGCCCGGATCATCCCTCGACGAGCGCCCCCGCGAGATCAACGGCCGATCTCCCCGGCCGGTTCCGGACCGGTGCGCTTTCAGGCCGCGCCGCGGACGTCGTAGCCGGCATCCTCGATCGCCCGGCGGACGGCCGTCTCCTCGGCGTCGCCTTCGACGCTCACCTCGCCCGCCTTCAGGTCCACCAGGGCGCGCTCGACGGCGGGCACGGCCTCGACGGCCCTCGTGACGGTCTGGGCGCAATGCCCGCAGGTCATTCCGTCCACTTTCAGCTTCAGCATGTCGCTCTCCTTCGCTGGATGTCCGGCAAGCCTCCACCTTCCAGCGGCTGGAAGGTCAAGCGGTTTCTTCAGCCATCCCCGAACCGCCGGCGGGGCCGCCGGGTTCCCTGGGGGCCGGCGCCCGGGTGCGCGCATCCGATCGGGACGCGACCCGGCCGGGTTGACAATGTTCGTATTTCGTTCCATAAAGCCCTTCTGTGCGATGAGGGGCCGACTGGGGAGAGGGCGATGAGCGAGCGGAAACTGGACCCGTTGGACGAGCTCTTCTGCCGGCACGTCGCCCAGGGTCACCGCCCGGAAGACGCGCTGCGGGCGGCGGGGCTGCACCAGGAGATCTCAGCCGATCTGGGGGCCAAGGCCTGGGCCCGCCCTGAGGTCCGTGCGCGCGTCGCCGAATTGCGCGTCGAGGTGCTGTCCAAGCGCGTGGCGCGCGCCACCTCCATCATGGACATGCTGAAGCGCCTCGCAGAGCGGGGCATGGCCATCGGCGACACGAAGAACGCCCGCCTCGCGCTGAGCATGATGGACGAGGTCCGGGAAGGCATGGAGCAGGAGGTGCGCAACGGCGGCCCGCTCGAGCCGCCGCCGTCGCCGGAGTCCCTGATGGCCATGGCCGCCTCGTGGGCCGCGGAGTTCTCGGCCGACGGCATGCTCGGCGACGTGCCGCTCCCGTTCGATCCGCTTCCCGGCGCCCACCCCGCCAACACCAATCCTGCCAGCGCCAATCCCAAGACCGGCCGGCCGGCGAAGCGCGGGCGGCCGGCGCGTCGTCAGCCCGGCAGCAGGAAGCCGTCGCGCAACGGGTCCTCCTCCTCCACCACGAACTCCGACCAGCCGCAATAGTAGGCCCGGCCCGAGACGCGGACCGTGACCGCGGGATACCTCCCCGCGGTCGTCGCCGCGACGGCCATGCCCTCGAACGGCACGCCGGTCACGCCCTCGATCCGCCACGGCGTGCCCGGAACGAGGCGCCGGCGCGCGGTCTCGATGGCGATGCGCGCGGTGACGCCGCTGCCGGTGGGGCTGCGGTCGACCTGCCCGTCGCCGAAGACGCAGAGGTTGCGCGACGGCCGGTCCGGGCCAGGAGCCTCGTCGTCGGTCAGGATCGTGCCGTAGAGAAAGGAAAGGTCCGGTTCCGACGGGTGGCGGACCGGCGGTCCGGCGCGCACCGCCTCGGTGATCGCGGTCGCCGCCTCGACGAGGCGCGCCAGCGGCGTCGCCCGCAGATCGAGCCCGAGGCGGGCGGCCGGCAGCACCGCGTAGAAGGCGCCGCCATAGCCGATGTCGAAGCGCACCCGCCCCAGCCCCGGCACCTCGGCCTCGCGGTCGAGCGCGCAGGCGAAGGCCGGGACGCTGTCGAACGACACCGCCCCCGTGCGCGCGCCGCGCGTGTCGACCGCGACCGCCACCGGGCCGCAGGGGCATTCCAGCAGGAAGCGCGTCTCGTCGCCCGTGCGCCCGACCCGGCCGGTGTCGACCAGCCAGCGCCCGAGCGCGATCGTGGCATGGCCGCACATCGTGCTGTAGCCCGAGGCGTGCATGAACAGCACGGCCGCCGCGCAGCCGGGATGCGACGGCTCGGTCAAGATCGCCCCGTACATCTCGGCATGGCCGCGCGGCTCGTGCATCAGGCGGGTGCGGACATGGTCCAGCCGCTCGTGCACGAAGCGGCGCTTCTCCAGCAGCGTCGCCCCCTCGAGCGGCGGGTAGCCGCCGGTGACGATGCGCACCGGCTCGCCCGCCGTGTGCATGTCCACGACCTTATAGGTCTCCCGCTCCATCGCCGGCCCGTCCTCGCGCGCTGCCCCCGTGCTGCCGGCCGAGTGTAGGCGCGCGCTCACTCCGCCGCCAGCGCGCGCAGCGGGGCGGGGGCGGGGGCGGGCTCGGCCGCCCGCACCTCGTCGGGGCGGACCCGGAACCAGGCGGCATAGAGGGCGGGCAGGAAGAACAGCGTCAGCACCGTCGCCCCGGCCAGCCCGCCCATGATCGCGACCGCCATCGGCCCCCAGAACACGCTGCCGGCCAGCGGGATCATGGCCAGGATCGCCGCCGCGGCGGTCAGCAGGATCGGCCGCGCACGCCGCACGGTGGCATCGACCACCGCCGTCCAGCGCGGCTCGCCCGCCCGGATGTCGGCGTCTATCTGGTCCACGAGGATCACGGAGTTGCGCATGATGATGCCGGCGAGCGCGATGACGCCGAGCAGCGCCACGAAGCCGAAGGGCAGGCCCGAGGCGAGCAGCGAGGCCGTGACCCCGATCAGCCCCAGCGGCGCCGTCAGCAGCACCAGCGCCAGCCGGGAGAAGCTCTGGAGCTGGATCATCAGCATCGTCACCATGACCAGCACCATCAGCGGCAGGATCTTCGCGATCGACCCTTGTCCCCGGGCGCTCTCCTCGATCGCGCCGCCCATGACGATCGCATAGCCGGGCGGCAGCCCTGCGCGCAGCGCGTCGAGCCGGGCGTCCATGCGCCGGCTGGCGGACGGCGCCTGGACGCCGCCCGCGACGTCCGCCTTGACGGCGATCGTCGTCGCCCGGTCGCGCCGCCACAGCACCGGCTCCTCCAGCCCGTAGCGCGGGACCGCGACCTGGCCCAGCGGCAGCACCGTGCCGTCGGCGGTCCCGACGGACAGCGTGCCGAGGCCCGAGAGGTCGCGCCGCTCCTCCTCCGTCGCGCGCAGGACCACGTCGATCGTCTCCCCGCCTTCGCGCAGCTCCGTGACGGCGACCCCGTCGAGCAGCATCGCCACCGCGCGCGACAGCTCGTTCCTGTCGATGCCGAGCGCCCGCGCCTTCACGGGATCGACCTCGAGCCGGACGGACGGGGCGAGCTCGCCCCAATCGAGATGGACGTCGGCGAGGTCCGGGTCGGCGCGCATCTCGTCGCGCACGCGGCGGGCGATCTCGCGCAGGCGGTCGGGATCGTCGCCCGATACCCGGAACTGCACCGGGTATCCGACCGGCGGGCCGTTCTCCAGCCGGCTGACGCGCAGGCGCGCGGCCGGAAACTCGGCCTCGGCGCGCGCCGACAGGTCGGCCATCACCCCCTCGCGCTCCTCCAGCCCCCTGGTCACGACGACGAACTGGGCGAAGCCCGGGTTCGGGAGCTGCTGGTCGATCGGCAGGTAGAAGCGCGGCGTGCCGGCGCCGGTATAGGCGGCCCAGTGCGCGATCCGGTCGTCGGCCGCAAGGAGGCGCTCCATCCTCTCCACCTCGCGTTCGGTCGCCTCGAACGAGGCGCCGGCCGCGAGCCTGACGTCCACCAGCAGTTCGGGCCGGCTCGCCGACGGGAAGAACTGCTGCTGGACCAGGCCGAAGCCCGCGAGCGCCGCGATGAAGCAGCCGGCCGTCAGCCCGATCACCGTCCACCGGAGGCGCAGGCAGGCCCCGATCGCGCGCCTCAGCATCCGGTAGGCGCGCCCGTCCCAGGGATCGGCGTGCCGGCCCGGCTTCGGCGCCGGCAGCAGCAGGTATCCGAGATAGGGGGTGAAGACCACCGCGACGATCCAGGAGATCAACAGCGACGCGCCGACGACCCAGAAGATCGCGTTGGTGTATTCACCGGAGGCGGAGCGGGCGAGGCCGACCGGCAGGAAGCCCGCCGCGGTCACCAGCGTGCCGGTCAGCATCGGGAACGCGGTCGAGGTGTAGGCGAAGGCGCCGGCGCTGAGCCGGTCCCAGCCCTGCTCCATCTTCACGGCCATCATCTCGACCGCGATGATCGCGTCGTCGACCAGCAGCCCCAGCGCGATGATCAGCGCGCCGAGAGAGATGCGGTGCAGGTCGATGCCGAGCAGGAGCATCGCCGCCAGCGTCAGCGCCAGCACCAGCGGCACCGTCAGCGCCACGACGACCCCGCTGCGCCAGCCCAGGCTGACGATCCCGACCAGGATCACGATGCCCAGCGCCTCGGCCAGCGCCTTCGTGAACTCGCCGACCGAGTCCTGGACGACCCGGGACTGGTCGGCGACCTGGACCGCCTCCATGCCGAGCGGCAACTCCGCCCGGACCCGCTCCATCGCGGCCGCGAGCGCTTCGCCCAGCGCCAGGACGTCGCCGCCGGGCGCCATCACGACGCCGAGGCCGACCGCCGGGCGGCCGTCGACCCGCATCGTGCTGCGTGGCGGGTCCTCGTAGCCGCGCCGGATCTGCGCGACGTCGCCGAGCGCCAGAACCCGGTCCCCGGCCGCGATCGGCAGCGCCCGCAGCCGCTCGACGGCGTTCCCGCCGGCCTCGCCGGCGTCGAGGCGGACGAACACGCGCCGGGACTCCGTCTCGACCCGGCCGGACGGCGCCATCGCGTTCTCGCGCCTCAGTGCGTCGACCACGGCCTGCACCGGCACGCCGAAGCTGGCGAGGCGGCGGCTGGAAATCTCGACGAAGACACGCTCGTCCCGGTCGGCGACCAGGTCGATCTGCTCCACCCCCGGCAAGTGGCGCAGCCGTTCGCGCGCCGCCTCGGCCGCCGCCTTCAGCTCGGCCGGGGAGAACTCCTCGCCGGCGAAGGCGTAGATCGCGCTGTAGACGTCGCCGAACTCGTCGTCGAACCAGGGGCCGAGCACGCCGTCCGGCAGCCGGTGGGCCATGTCGCCGACCTTCTTGCGGGTCTGGTACCACAGGTCCTGGACCCGATGCGGCGGGGTATCGTCCCTCAGCGTCGCGAAGACCACCGATTCGCCCGGCCGGGAGTAGCTGCGGGCGTAGTCGAAATGCGGGACCTCCTCCAGCACCTCCTCGATCGGGTCGGTGACGTAGCGCTCGACCTCGGCCGCGGTCGCGCCCGGCCACTCGGCGCGGATCGTCATCACCTTGAAGGTGAAGGAGGGGTCCTCGGCGCGCCCGAGGGCGGAATAGGCGAAGACGCCCGCGGCGATGCTCGCCAGGATCAGGAACAGCACGAGCGTGCGGTGCGCGAGCGCCCAGGCCGACAGGTTGAGCCGGCCGCTCATCTGGATGCTTCCTGCCAGACGCGGATCTCCTGCGCCGGGTCGAGCTTGTGAACACCGGCGGTGACGACCCGCTCGCCCTCCGCGAGCCCGTCCGCGATCACGACCCGGTCGCCCTCGTAGCCCGCGACCCGGACCGGGCGCAGCTCGACCCCGGTGCCGGCCGCGTCCACGACCCAGACCGCCGGGCTTCCGCCCGCGTCGGTCAGCGCGGCGAGCGGCAGATGCGCGACGGCGCCGGCATCGGGCACGCGGGCGAGCAGGGTCGCGGTCATGCCGATCCGGACCCCTGGCGGCGTGTCGGCGAGGTCGATCCGGACGCGGTAGGTGCGGGTGGCGGGATCGGCCGAGGGAGCGACCTCGCGCACCGCGCCGTCGAGGCTCAGCCCGGGCAAGGACCACAGCTCGACCGTCAGCACGCGGTCGGCCAGCCCCGCGACCGCCTGCTCCGGCAGGTCGGCGACGGCCTCCAGCGCCCCCTCGCGCGCGACCCGGACCACGGTCTGGCCGGCGACGACGACCTGGCCCGGCTCGACCGGCGCGGCGGTGACGATCCCGTCGGCGTCGGCGGTCAGGACCGCGTATCCGGCGGCGTTGCGCGCGGCGCGCAACTCGGCCTCGCTCTCGCGCATGCCGGCCTCGGCCCGCTCGGCGGCGGCCCGGCGGCGGTCGTGCTCCTGGCGCGTCGTCCAGCCGCCGTCGCGCAGGGCCGCGTAGCGGCGGAAATCCTCACGCGCGTTGGCGGCTTCCGCCCGTGCCGCGGCGAGCCGCGCCTCCGCCGCCCGCACGCGCAGGTCCAGGTCGGCCGCGTCCAGCCGGGCGAGCGGGGTTCCCGCCGCGACCCGGTCGCCGACCGCCACCAGCCGTTCGACCACCTTGCCCGCGACCCGGAAGCCCAGCTCCGACTCGGTACGCGGCCGGATGACGGCCGCGTAGCGGTCGGTCCCGACCGCCGGCTCCAGCACGACCGGCGCGGTCCGGACCGGGCGAGGGGTGGGGGAGGAGGGCCCCGCCGCCACTTCCGCCGGCGCCTCGCAGGCGGAGAGCAGGACCAGGACCCCGAGCCCGGCGAGAACCGCCGGCCGACCGAACGCGATGCGCATCTGCCGCTCCCAGAACTGAACTGAACTGTATCGTATCGCGAGGCTGCATCGGCGCGTTGACCTCGTCAAGAGGAAACCGTACAGTCCAGTCCAGAATGAGCGAACGCCCGGACCCCAAGCTCGACAAGATCCTGTCCGCCGCCAGGGCGGCGTTCCTGGAGCACGGCTTCGCCGCGACCTCGATGGACTTGATCGCGCAGACCGCCCGCGTCTCCAAGACGACGCTCTACACCCGCTTCCCGTCGAAGGAGGCGCTGTTCGCCGCGACCGTGGAGACGGAGTGCCGGCGCAGCGGCATGCATTTCGCCCCCGAGGCGTTCGACGACGTCCCGCTCGACGAGGCGTTGCGCCGGATCGGCCTGCGCTTCCTTGCGCTGCTGTGGTCGCCGGGGGCGATGCGGCTGCGGCAGATGGTGACCGGCGAGGCCGCGCGCTTTCCCGAGCTGGCGGAGATCTTCTGCAGCAGCGGGCCGGACCGTGGCTGCGACGCGGTCGCCCGCTTCTTCGCCCGGGCGGTCGCCCAGAGGCGCCTGCCCTCGACCGGCTTCGACCCGGCGTTCCTGGGCGGCCAGTTCATGGCGGCGCTGAAGGGACGGCTGGACTGGGACCTGAGCTTCGGCCGCCGCCCCGTCCCGACCGAGGAGGAGCGCGAGCGGCACGTCCGCGCCGCGGTGGCGCTGTTCCTTCGCGGCCTCGGGACCGAGATCCGCACTTAGGGGTATGCCGCCGGCCGGCGGAGTTGGTACTCTGGCGCGGTAGCCCGGACGGGAAAGTGACCATGGACCGCCGCAGACATCCGCCTCCGCCGACGCGCTTCGGCCCCGCGCCCGCGCAGGCCAAGCCGTCGCATGCCGCACCGCCACGGGTGGTCGTGCAGAAGATGGACGAGGGCTACAGCCTGCGGTCCAGGACCAAGAAGGCCGCGACGACGGTGCGTGGGGTGCCGCCCGGCTATGTCTCCCTCTCGTATTTCAACAAGAATGAGAACAAGTACGGCAAATGGCCTGTGAAGGGCAGGGGTGTCAACGAGGACGATATTTACGTTAAAATCTATAATAATCGGGTTTTCCTTTGGTGGGCTTACCCTCATTCCCAAATAGATGATTTCATATATACCGGGAAATCCTCTGAGGATATCAGCGATTGCAATTTCGAGGGTGGATCGAAGTCCGGATACACCTGGCACCATACCGGCTATCCCCATGAGGAGGCGACCGGGACGATGCAGCTCGTTCCCACCTGGGAGCACCAGGCGCTGCCCCACACGGGGGGTGCGTACCTCGCCAACAACAGTTGAGGTGGCACCTGCCCCCCGGCTCTCCTTTCCTTTCTAGATCTCCAGCCTCGCATAGTTGGCGATGTCGGCCCTGATCCCCAGCCGGGTCATCATCTCGCGGCGGTCGAAGCCGATCTCGGCGTGCAGCTTCGCCACGGCGGCCGAGGCCCGCTCGATCGCGTCCTGGCCCGTCCACTCCACGAAGGTCACCATGTTGAACTCTCCCGGGCCGGACTGCTGCTCCAGGATGTAGTCCCGCACGAAGCCCTCCTGGTTCCGCAAAACGGCGTGGGTCCGCGCCACCTTGTCCAGGAACTCGTCGCGCCCCTGGGCAGGGACGATGAACTTGTCGACCCGGTACAACGGCCGCGACGTCTCGTTGGCGTTCATCTGCTTGTTTCTCCCTGGTGCCGCGGCGCCGACCGCGCGGCTCGATCGGGCGACCTTGGGTCCTCAACCATGGTTGAGGTCAAGATCCCCGAACCCGCCTGCCTCTCAGCCAGCCTCTCTGCCGGAAGCGCACGGAGCGCCAGTGCCAGCAGGCCGCCCGCGACGCCGAGGGCGACGACCAGCAGGGCGACCGCGGGCCAGCCGGACGCGGCGGCGATCGCCCCGGCCATCGCCGGCCCGAGGACCATGCCGACGTTGTTGCCCTGCATCAGGAAGCCGACGGTGGCGCCGACGAGGTCGGGGCGCGGCGCGTGGCGGGACGCGGCCTCGATCAGGGTGACGGGGATCAGCCCGCCGACGGCCGAGAAGACGATGCACAGCGCATAGGCGGCGGCGCCCGGGAGGACGTCGCCGAGGATGCCGATGCCGCACGGCACCATGATGCCGAAGCCCGCCAGCAGGATGAACACGGGCCGCACGCCGCGGGCCAGCAGCCGTCCGCAGGCGAGATTGCCCAGCGCGCTCGCCGCCACCACGGCCGCGGTCAGCACGCCGGCGGTCTCCGGCGAGACCGCCAGCCGGTCGGCCAGGATCGAGGGCAGGAACGCGAATACCGCGAAGAAGGCGGCGGCGAAAGTGGCGAAGAGGCTGCCCAGAAGCCACGGCCCGCCGGCGGTCAGCGTTTCCCGCACGTCGTCCGCGATACCCCGCTGCGGGACGGCGCCGGGCGGGATCGACCGCGTGCCCCGCGCGAGCAGCGCGGCGTAGCCGACGAGGAGAGCCGCGTTCGCCAGCCAGAAGCCGCGCCACCCCACGGCGTCCAGCAGCGGCGCGCCAAGCATGACCAGGGTGAGCCCGGCCGGCATGAACGTGCCCCAGACGGCCAGCGCCCGGCCCCGTTCGCGCGGGGACGTCGCCGCGAGGATCAGGGCCGGCGCGGCGACCGTGACGGCGAGGAAGCCGACGCCTTCGAGCACGCGGGTCGCCAGCAGCGGCATCGCACCGGCCGCGAACGCGCCGGCGCCGCTGCACAGGCCCTGCAGCAGCAGGCCGCCGACCGCCATCCGCCTGGCGCCCGCATGGTCCACGCTGACGCCGATGGCGATGCCGGCGACCGCGCCGACGACCGCGAAGGCCGAGAGCAGCCACGACGCCGTGGCGAGGTCGAGGGCGAAGTCGGCCTGCACGGCGGCGAGTGCCGCGGACGCCTTGCCGACCTGGAAGGCCGAGACGACGCCCGCGCCGACGATGAGGAGGATGCCGGGCATGCCGCCTCAGCCGACCGAAGCCGCGACGTCCGCCGCGACATCCGCCCAGGCGGCCGTGCGCGGGGCATGCCGGCGTCCGAGCGCCAGCGCCGTCGCGAGCTCAGCCACGTGCCGGCCCTGGAAGCGCGCGCCGGCCAGCTCGTTGGCGCTCGGCCGGCGGTCGCCGCCCTCGCCGTCGTCGGCCAGCGTCGAGGCGCCGTAGGGCGAGCCGCCGGTGATCTCGTCCATGCGCATCTGGCCCTTGAAGGTGTAGGGAAGGCCGACGACCAGCATGCCCAGATGCATCAGCACGACATGGGTCGCCAGGATCGTCGATTCCTGGCCGCCGTGCTGGCTGCCGGTCGAGGTGAAGACGCTGCCGACCTTGCCGACCAGCTTGTCCTCGAACCACAGCCCGCCGGTCTGGTCGAGGAAGTTCTTCATCTGCGACGCCATGTTGCCGAAGCGGGTCGGCGTGCCCAGGATGATCGCGTCGTAGTCCGCCAGTTCCGCGACCGTCGCGACCGGCGCCGCCTGGTCGAGCTTGTAGCCGGAGCGTTGCGCGACCTCGCCCGGCACGAGTTCCGGCACCCGTCTGAGCACCGCGACGGCGCCCGCCTCGCGGACGCCCTGCGCGACCGCTTGCGCCATGGCTTCGATATGGCCGTAGGACGAGTAATAGAGCACGAGCACCCTGGCGGCGCCGCTCGAAGCGTCGATCGTCATCGCTGTCACCTCTCCCGTTTCGTTTCCGACGCTCCAGAGATGACGTTGCAGGTCGATCTACGTAACTGCTAAAAACTCGCTGAGATTGATCGATGGAATAGATCATGCTGGATGCCCTGACGCTCGACCAGATGCGCGTCTTCGTCGCCGTCGCCGAAGCCGGCAGCTTCCGCGCGGCCGCCGGCCGCCTGTCGCGGGTCCAGTCGGCGGTGAGCCATGCCGTCGCCGGCCTCGAGGCCCAGCTGGGGGTGACGCTTTTCGACCGTTCCGGCCACCGGCCGGCTTTGACGCCGGAGGGACGCGCGCTGCTGGAGGACGCGCGTGCCATCCTGCTGAAGGTCGACGCCTTGCGGGCGCGGGCGCGCGGGCTGGGCGAGGGGGTGGAACTGGTCCTGTCGATCGTGGTCGACAGCCTGTTCCCGCTGGACGCCGTCGGCGCGGCGCTGAAGGACCTGCACCAGGCTCATCCTTCGGTCGGCGTCAGGATGCGGGTAGCCCCCCTCGGCGCTCCGTTCGCCGCGCTGCGCGAGCGGCGCTGCACGTTGGGGATCACCGTCGGCCACGACTTCCGCGACCCGCACGTCGAGCTGGAGGCGCTGTGCCGCCTATCCTTCGTCGCGGTGGCCGCCGCGGCCCATCCCCTGGCCCGCAGGGCGGGGCCGCTCGGCGCGGTGGAACTCGCCGATCACCTGCAGATCGTGCAGGAGGATCCGACCCCGCTGTCGCAGGGGCGCGACTTCGGCGTGCTCTCGCCCGGGACGTGGCGCGTGGACGGCCAGGATGCGAAGCAGGCCTTGATCCTGGCGGGGGCCGGCTGGGGGCGGCTGCCGCTGTGGGCGGTCGAGCGCGACCTGGCCGAGGGGCGGCTCGCGCGGATCGCCGCCGAGGCATTGGGCCCGGGCGGCGAGACCATCGTCGACGCCCATCTCGCCCATCGCCTGGACGAGCCCCTGGGCCCGGCCGCGCGGGCATTCCGCCGGGCGCTGCTGCGGCAGGTCGCGGGAGCCGTGAACCTCGTGTCGCGATAATAAGGTCGGCTGCCGCAACCGACCCGTGTTTGCAGACCGCCCCGCTTGGGGTATAGTCCACCGATAGAGGTACTTGCCGCCGAGCCGCCATGTCCGCCAAGCACCGGAGCTTCGCACCGCCCCCGGCCCACTGGCCCGGCAAGCCGCCGGCCGGTGCCCGCGCGCCCGCGGTGCAAGCGTTCCGCACCTTCGACCCGCTGAGGGCCCAAAAGACGGAACGAAGCGCCGTGGCCGACCAGCTCTTGTCGCTCCACGATGGCCAGTTCCAGCTCGAAACCGCCGAGCGGGGGCTGCGCGTCAAGCCCAACGGCACCTACAACTTCGTCCGGGTGCACGGTACGACGCGCAACGACGCCCATACGTTCGTCTCCAACAAGGCCAGCCACGCGAAGCTCGCCGGCGGGCGGGCGGTGCTCTATGCGGGCACGGTCCGATTCGACAACGGTTCGCTCGACTGGTGGAGCAACTATTCGGGCACCTACCAGCCGATCGCGGCGTTCCGGCAGCAGGCCCAGCTCCCCGGCGACCGCTTCGTGCCGTGGCAGCGGCTCCAGATGGGCGGCAATTCCATGCAGCGCGGCATGTTCACGGACAGGCACGCGGCAACCGCGCCCGCCGCGCACAAACCGAAGGCGCCGACGAGCCCCAAGGAAGAGGGGACCGCCGGTCCCGCCGCACCGCGTGCGACAACCTCCCCCGCGGCCACCAAGCCGGCCACCGCCGAAAAGGGAAAGCCATCATGATGGGCCGCTGGCTCAGTGCCTTCGTCGGGCTGGGTATGCTCACCTTCGGGTGCATCACCTTCGTCCTCGGCCTCATCCTCGGCCACGGAATGGGTGGTAGTTTCGCGATCGCGAACCCGCCGGCCGAAGCTTCCGCCACCGGGGCGGAGGCCGTCGCTTCCGCTCCCGCGGCCGACGGTGCCGCCGGCGGCCAGAGCGTGAGCGTCAGCGTGTCGGACAGCAGTTCCGTCGCTTCCGCCGGGAGCACCGCTCCGGCGAGCGGCCCGGCCGAGGCAAGCGTGCCCGTCGAGACCGCCGCTCCGACCGAGGTCGCCGCTCTGCCGCCGGCGGAGGCCGCCGACCCGCCGCCGGCAGCCGCCGAGCCGCCGGCAGTGGTGGAGGTCCGCTCAGGACCGTCGCCGCAGCGGCCGCCGAGCTCCAAGATGCGCGGTTCCCTGCTGGAGGCGACGACGGCCATGCCGCCGCCCGAGACGGTGGCGGAGGTTCCTCCGCCGGTGCCGGTCGAGGCCGCGGGCCCGCCGTCGATCCTGTCGGTCCAGGTCGCACGCTTCTTGATGAAGGAGAATGCGGACGCCCTCGCCGCCGAGTTGGCCGCCCTCGGCTACAAGCCGCAGATCGTGCTGGCACGCGAGCCAGGTATTCCGGCCGCCCCGTCGTGGTACATGGTGACCCTGGGCCCGCAACCGGATGCCGAGACGGCCAACCGCCTCGCCCGCGAGGCCGCCGCGGCGCTCGGCCTGCCCGCCCACGCCGTGAGCTGGCCGCTGGCGACGCAGTAGCGCCGCCTCCCGTCCTGGCCGGCTTCAGGCCGCGGCCGGACGCGGCGCCACCAGCCGGCGGCAGGCCGCGGCAGCCACGGAGGCCGCCGCGGTCGCCGCCATCATGACCACGCCGTCGCCGCCGTCGAGATGGCCGACGAAGATGCCGACCGCACTCGCGAGCGTCATCTGGATGAAGCCCAGCAGGGCCGAGGCGAGCCCGGCCATCGCCGGGAAGGGGCCGATCGCCCCGGCCATCGTATTCGGCAGCGTCAGCCCCGCCCCGGCCAGGAACACGAACAGCGGCGCGAGGATGGACGCGACCGAAGGCTCGCCCGCAACCGCCAGGGCGAGGCCCGACAGTCCGCCCAGCATCAGGACCGCGGTCCCCAGCGCCACCATCCTCGTGGGCCCCAGCGCGAGCGAGAGGCGGCCTGCGCCGAACGATCCCGTTATGTAGCCGACCACCACGACGCCGAAGGACAGGCCGTACTCCTCGGGCGAGAGGCCGAGCCCGTCGATCAGCACGAAGGACGAGCCGGAAATGAAGGCGAAGATGCCGCTGTAGACGAAGGACGCGCACAACACGTAGCCGATATAGACGCGGTCGCCGAGCAGCGTCGCGTAGTTCGAGGCCAGCCGGCCGGGCCTCAGCGCCAGCGGGTCGAGATGGTCGTTGGTCTCGTCCAGCAGCAGGGCGGCCGCGACCAGGATCACGGCGCCGAAGGCCAGCAGCAGGACGAAGTTCGCCCGCCAGCCGAACGCCGTGGTCAGCACGCCGCCGATCACCGGCCCGACCGCGGGGCCGAGCGCCACCGCCATCGCCATGTAGGCGAGGATGCGCGCGGCGCCGTCCCGTCCATAGACGTCGCGCACCACGGCACGGCCGAGCACGGGCCCGCAGCAGGCTCCGACCGCCTGGAAGAAGCGCGCGGCGACGAGCTGCTCGATCGACTGTGCGAAGGTACAGGCGACGCTGGCGACCACGAAGATCGCCACACCGCCCAGGATCACCGGCCTGCGGCCGAACCGGTCGGACATCGGCCCGTAGACGAGCTGGCTGACCGCGAAGCCGACCAGGAACACGCTGAGCGTGAGCTGGACCGAGGCGGCGTCCGTCGAGAACACCGAGGCCAGGAGCGGCAGCGAGGGAAGATAGAGGTCCGTCGAGAGCGGCCCGAACGCGACCAGCGCGGTCAGCAGGACGGCGACGGTGCGGCTTTGCGGACGGGGCATGGACGGCCATCGCAGGAGAGGGACCAGGACACATGCCCCATCCGGCCCCGCCCTGTCCACCCCCGCGCCGGCAGGTCAGATCTGCGGGCATGCGGACATGCGGGCCGGCGCCGCCTCAGCCGTAGCGCAGCAGCCGCGCCCCGTTCGCCTTGAGCCAGGCGCGGGCACCCTCGGCTTCCGGGCTCAGCGTCGCGACCAGCCGCCAGAAACGGGGGCCGTGGTTCATCTCGCGCAGATGCGCCACTTCGTGGGAGACCACGTAGTCGAGCACCGGTTCAGGCGCCAGGATCAGCCGCCACGAGAAGGACAGCCGGCCGGTGGACGCGCAGCTCCCCCAGCGGCTGCGGGTGTCGCGCACCGCGACGGCGCCGAGCGAGGCGCCGATCCGCTCCGCCTTGTCGCGCGAGCGCGCGGCAAGCTCGCGCCGGGCCTCGGCGACGAGGAAGTCGCGCACGCGCCGGGCCACGAACTCCGGACTGCCGCCGACGCGGATCTCGCCATCCGCGCGCAGGGTGCCGCCGCGGTGCCGGGGGTCGTGCCTGACGACGTGGTCGGCGCCCAGGAACGGCAGCGCGACGCCATCGGCGAACGCGAGCCTCGGCGGCATGGCGGCGAGCCGGGAGCGCACCCAGTCGGCATGCCGGGCGACGAAGCGGGCCGCCTCGGCTTCCGTGACGCCGCGCGGCACCACCACCTGGATCACGTCACGGGCCGGATCGACCCGCAAGGTCATGCGGGTCGCCCGCGGGCTCTCCCGCAACTCGAGCGCGCTGGCCGGCAGGCCGGTCACCAGCAGCGGTCGGCGCGATGCGGTACGGTCGGGCACAGCCTTCTCGTGGGCGTCTCGCATGTCCGAGGTATAGAGGGAGGATGGCCGGCGCGCCACAAGGATCGTGGGCAGCCTGACACGCATGGCGGGTAAAAACGCCGCGGTTCGCCCGCGGCGGGCATCGCGAGCGGTCAGGCCGCGTCGGCTGGAGCGGCCTCGCCCGCGTGGGCACGGATGAAGCCGCGTACGCGCGGCATGATCACCTCGCGCCAGCGCCGCCCGTTGAAGATGCCGTAGTGGCCGACCCCTTCCTGGAGGTGGTCGAGCCGCTGCTCCGGGCGCAGACCCGAGCACAGCTGGTGCGCGGCGCGTGTCTGACCCGGCGCGCTGATGTCGTCGAGCTCGCCTTCCACCGTCATCAGCGCGGTCCGCGTGATCGCGCGCGGCTCGACCAACTCGCCGCGCCAGCGCATGGTGCCGCGCGGCAGGGAGTGCTTCTGGAACACGGTCGAGACGGTCTCGAGGTAGAATTCCGCCGGGAGGTCCATCACCGACAGGTACTCGTCGTAGAACCTGCGGTGCTGTTCGGCGCTCTCGCCGTCGCCGCGCACGAGGTGCTCGAACAGCCGGAGATGCTCGCCGACGTGACGGTCGAGGTTCATGGACATGAAGCCCGTGAGCTGGATGAACCCGGGATAGACCTGCCTCAACCCGCCCGGGTAGTAGATCGGGACCGTGGCCACGACGTTGCGCTCGAACCAGGACAGCGGCCTGGTCTCGGCAAGGCGCGTCACGACGGTGGGGGCCGCCGTCGTGTCGATCGGGCCGCCCATCAGCACCATGCTGCGCGGCTGGTGCGGATCGCCCGACTGGGCCATCACCGACACCGCGGCCAGCACCGGCACCGCCGGCTGGCACACCGCCATCACGTGGACCTCCGGTCCGAGCAGGCGCAGGAACTCGATCACGTAGTCGACGTAGTCGTCCATGCCGAAGCCGCCGCGCGCGAGCGGGACCTTGCGGGCATCGATCCAGTCCGTGACGTAGACGTCGTGCTCGGGAAGCAGTGCCGCCACGGTGCCGCGCAGCAGCGTCGCGTGATGCCCCGACATGGGCGCCACCAGCAGCACCTTGGGGTCGTCACGCTCCACCGCGCGCTCGAAACGAACGAGGTTGCAGAACGGCTTGTGCGCGACGGTCGTCTCCGTCACCGCGACCGGGGTTCCCTCGATCACGGTTTCGGCGAGCCCGAACTCCGGTTTGGCGAAACGGCGCGTCGTCCTCTCCAGCAACTCCGCGCCAGCGGCGACGGTCCGCCCGAAGCGGGTGTAGGAGGCGGGAACGAACGGGTGCTGGAACGTGGCCTGGGTCGCTTCGGCAACCAGACGGATCGGCAACCATGCAGCCTGCTGCAGGTCATAGAGTTGGTAGAGCAATGCGACCCTCACCTACTGTTCACGGCCACGCGGCAATGCGCGTGCTGCGGGGCAGCGAGCCGAGCCGTGCGGCGTTGCGCCGCACGTTTCTTCAACAAGGTGATGTAGGAATGGTTGCCCGAAAGTAAACGGATTGCATCGAGCGTAGCCGTCGCACGGCGCTATGGCGCAGCCATGGCCCAAGCGCTATGGCGCAGCCATGGCCCAAGCCATGTAGCCGAGGACGGCGGCGTTGACGACCATCAGCACCGGAGCCGCCCGACGCACCGGACCGTCCAGAGCACGTCCGGCCACATGCCCGGCCCAGCCGATCGCGACCAGGCTCGGCGCGGTTCCCAGCGCGAAGGCGAGCATGCCGATCCCGCCGGCGGCGGGGTTGCCGCTCGCGGCCGCGGCCGCGAGCGCGCCGTAGAGCAGCCCGCAGGGGAGGAAGCCGAGCGCGAAGCCCAGGGCGTAGCCGCGCCATCCCGTGGGGGTGCCGAGCAGTGCCCTCAGGCGTGCCGTCAGGGCGCGTGCCCAGGGCTTGCGCGCCGCGGCCGCACAGCCCGGCCTTCCGGCCCGCGCCCGGGCGAGCCCGAACCGGCGCAGCGCATTGGCGAGGAAGACGGCGGCCGCGAGCAGGAGCAGGCCGGCGGAGAGCCAGCGGAGGCCCGGCATGGAACCGAGCGTCCCCGCGGTGGCCGCCGCCGCCGCGCCGAGCGCCCCGTAGGCGGTGGCGCGCCCGAGATGATACGGCAGCAGGGCCGCGGCCACGATCCGGTGCAACTCGCCCATGCGCGCGGCCGGCACGCGTTCCAGCCGCGCGCCGACCTGGGCCAGCACCAGCGGCCCGCACATACCCGGGCAGTGGCCGAGCCCGCCGGCCAGTCCCGCCGCCAACAGCATCGCCGCGAGCGCGCCGTCGCCTTCGGCCGCGAGCCCGGCACACCGGGCGATCCCGAGTTCGAGCAGGGTAAGGAGGCCGTACTGGTCCAATCGCCCATCCTCGTGGTTTGGGCGAGTTTGGCGCACGGGCCGGGGTCGGGGCCTTGACCTGCGTCAAGAGCCGGGCGGATCAGATGGTGCGCCCGCCCGGGATCGGGTCTGGCTGGGCCAGTTCGTGGGTCTCGACCGGCCGTACGCTGTAGCGGGACAAGATCTCCGTCACCATCCGCTCATGCCCGGGATCGCGCAGGTTGACCCACACCAGGATGCCGCCTTTGCGAAGATGCTCGTCGAGCCACTCCGCGCGCTGCCCGGATACCCAGCGCGAGACCAGTGCGCCCAATCCACCCGCGCCGAGACCTGCCGCCGCCGCCCCGGCTGCGGCGATGGCGGCGCCGCCGCCGGTCGCGACGATCGCGCCGGCAGCGACGACCGCGCCGATATAGGCCGGGATCGCGGCGGCGGCTCCCTCGGCGTTGCCGACCTCCTCCGGCGCGACGTAGGAGGTGCGCGGCGCATTCGGGTCGTGCTTGGCCTCGTCGATGGAGCGATAGGTACTGTGGATCCTGTTCTCCACGGTCTCGTCGCTGGCCAGCAGGCTGATGTCCTGGCGCTCGACGCCGCTCAGGGTGAGGTCGTCGATCGCCCGGTGCAGGGTCTCGACGTCGCCGATCACGGCGATGGCTTCGCGCACGCGCGGCAGGTCCGCGTCGACCGGTGCCACCCTGTCTGTGTCATGGAATTTTTCGGTCATCGACCTCTCCTCTTCGCTCCCTGGGCAAACCGCCCGGCGTTCCCGGCGTTCCCTGCGATTCGCTGTCGCCTCCGGGGAGCAATTCCGGCTAGAGTCCCGCCCCATGAAACTTCGTGCGAACGCAGTCGAGTGGGAATCATGAAGAAGCGGCTGTTCGGCATCATCGCCCTGGCGCTGGCCTGGACCGCAGCACCGGTTCACGCCGAAATCGTCCTGTTCCAGGCCCCCGACATCATCAAGGCGGCGGCGCAGGACGACGTCGACACCGTCCGCCAGCTCCTGATGCGCGGCACCAACGCGAATACCCACGACGCATCGGGCAAGACGTCCCTGATCATCGCCGCGACTTCCGGCAACTTGGGCCTGATCGACGTTCTGCTCGATCATGGCGCGAACCTCGATGCGACCGACAAGGTCGGCAACACGGCGCTGATGTGGGCGGCCGAACAAGGCGACGCGGCGGTCGTGGAGCGGCTGATCGAAGGCGGGGCGAACGTGAACAAGGAAAACCGGCAAGGGATGACGCCCCTGATGGCGGCGGCCCGCAGCGGCCGGCTCGACGCGGTGCGTGCCCTGCTGGATGCCGGCGCCCGGCCGGAAATCCTCGATTTCACCGGGCGCAGCGCACGCATGTGGGCCCAGGACGGCCGCAATCCGCGCGTGGTCGACGTCCTGGCGGCGGCCGAAACCCGCTGACCGGGCGGGCCGCGTGCCCGACTTCCTGCCGCTCCTCGCGGGGCCCGACCGTCTGATCGTGCTCCTGCTGGCGCTGGCGCTCGACGCGTATCTCGGGGACTGGGGGCCGGTTTCGCGGGCGACCTCGCCGCCGGCCCGGCTGGTCCGGGCGGCGGCGCGCATTGCGGAGCGGCGGCTCAACAGGCTTCAGCGAAGCGAGGCGACCCGGCGCGCACGCGGCGCATTGCTGGTCGCCGCCCTCGTACTGCCGGCGGCCGCGTTCGGCTGGTTCGCGGCGGGGCTGGCGGAAGGCTTTCCTTATGGCTGGCTGGCCGACCTGTACCTGTTGCTGGCCGCGCTGGGGGCGAACCGGCCCTGGACCGCGGCGCTGGCGGCTGCCCGCGCGCTCGACGGCGGGGACGGCGAGAGCGCGAGGGAGGAGCTGCGCGGCGTCACGCGCCGGAACCTCTCCGGATCGGATCTCCACGCAGTGGCGCGGGCCGGGATCGAGCTGCTTGCCCACAGCCTGGGCCGGCATGCCGTGGCGCCGCTGTTCTGGTACGTGCTCCTGGGGCTGCCGGGCCTGTTGGTCTGGCTGGTCGTCGAAGCGATGGACGCCGAACTCGGGCGGACGGTCTCCAGCCAAGCCGGGTTCGGCGCCGCCGCCGTCCGGACGGCCAGGTTTCTCGGCCTGCTGCCGGCCTTGCTGGCAGGGCTGCTGGCAGCAACCGCGGCCAGCTTCGTGGCGACGGCGCGACTCCGGCCGGCGGTCGCGGCCATGGTCCGGGACGCGCGTCGATACCGGCGTTTCAACGACGAAAGTTGTCCGGCCGCGGCGTTCGCGGGTGCACTCGACCTCTCGCTCGGCGGGCCGAGGCGGGAGGGCGAGGTCGTCGTTCGCGCCCCTTGGATCGGCCAGGGGCGGGCCCGCGCCACGGCAGCCGACCTGCGGCGCGCCGTAGCGCTGTACTGGACATCGTTGCTGGTCGCGGGCGGCGCGGTCGCGGCGCTCGCGCTCGCGGCGTGACCATGCGGCAGTGCGGCATTACTGCCGCACTGCCACTTTTTTTTCACTTTTCAGACACACTGATTTGGAGCAGCATGCTCCGGAGCGCAGGGGAGGATCACAATGGAAGTCGCGTTGCTCGCGATCGCGATCGGAATTGCCGCCGCGGGATTCCTGGCGGCCAAGCGGTCGCAGCGCCCGGCCCCGGTCCGTGTCCGGGCAACCGCCGACCGCCGCCGCATGCCCCGCCGGGCACGCGACTGACCGCCGGCCGTCCCCATCATTTCTCCAGGTCGTTGATCGCCCGGTTGAGTTCGAATTCCTGGGTCGTGACGCAGGTCTCCATCGCACCGATCCGCCGCTCCAGGTCGCGGAACTTGTGCCTCAAGCCGCCCAGCGTCCGGTCCGGCTTCATGGTGACGCTGCGCCAGAACTCCTCGTCCGCCGGTGAGCCGTAGAGGTCGTCGGGCGTCGGCTTCAGCAGGAAGGCCAGCAGGAAATAGCCGATCAGCACCGGCATCGAGAAGAACACCAGCCCCAGCACCGCCAGTATCCGGACCAGCAGGGCATCGAAACCGAGATAGTCGGCGATGCCGGCGCAGACGCCGAACACCTTGCCCTTGTGCGGGTTGCGGTAGAGGCGGTGGGGGTTCGGTGAGGAGAAGGGGCTGTCTTTTCCGATCATGATCTGGTCCTCCATCCCGGAGCCTCGGCGTCGAGGATCTTCTCGAGGCTGGTGACGCGGTTCTCGATCCGCTGGGCGCTGTCCCACATCTCCGCCAGCATCCGCTCGTCCTCGGCGGAGAGCGACCGCGACGTGCGCCACCGGGTCAGGTAGTGGAAGATGATCCAGATCGGCGCCACGATCGTCAGGAACAGCACCGCCAGGACCAGGAAGACTCCGCCGCCGATCATGGCTCAGCCTGCCGTCTTCTGGTTGTGCATCCGCGCCTTGAGCTCTTCGAGCTCCTGCTCGACGCGGCCGTCGTTCCGCAACTCCGCGAACTCGTCGTCGAGCGTGCGCGGGCGGCCGATGTCGTAGCTCTCGACCCGACCTTCCATCTCGTCGAGGGAGCGCTCGATCTGCTCGAAACGGGCGAAGGCGTCGGTGATCCGCTCGTCGTAGATCTGGCTGCGCACCTTGAGGCGCTGGGCGGCGGACTTGTGGCGGGCGACGAGAGACTTCTCGCGCGTCCTCGCGTCGTTCAGCTTCTGCTGGAGCCGGGCGATGTCCTCGCCGCTCTTCGCCAGCGCGTCCTCGATCTGGCGGAGCTGCCGGGTCAGCGTCTCGTGCTGCTCGACCAGCCGCGCCTTCGCGACCAGAGCGCCGCGAGCCAGGTCGTCGCGGTCCTTGGACAGGGCGAACTCGGCCTTGCGCTGCCAGTCGTCGCGCTCACGCTCGACCTCGGCGATCCGCCGTTCGATCTCCTTCTTCTCGGCGATCGTCTTGACGGTGCCCGAGCGCACCTCGACGAGCGTGTCCTCCATCTCCTGGATGATCAGGCGGATCAGCTTCTCCGGGTCCTCGGCGCGGTCGAGCAGCGAGTTGAGGTTGGAGTTCACGATGTCGGTCAGGCGGGAGAATATTCCCATGGTCGTCCTCGATTTCAGTCGGTCTGGAACTGGGTCAGGTCAGCAGGGCCGCGACCACGAAGCCGGCGGCGAAGAACGCCCAGTGCTCGGCGGTACGGCTGCGCAGATAGTCCGCAAGGCGGGTGCCGGTGCCATGGCGCGTGCGGGTCTGGTTTCGATACGGGTTCATGGGCGCAGGAAGTTCCTTGAAGTGGGGTCGTTGTCCCTGTCCTCCCTATCAGCAAGGCCCGTGCCATCCTCCGGAGCCCCGGTTTTCCTTGATGCGTGACGGCGGCGTGCCTACTTGAATCGCCAAGGAATGGCGAATTTCGCGAATCATTGGCGATTCCAGCACCGTGAACCCGCAATCAAGCCTACCGCCCCTGATCGGTTCCGCGCCGGCTTTCCAGGGCATGCTCGAGCAGGTATCCCGCCTGGCCCCGCTCGACCGTCCGATCCTCGTGGTCGGAGAGCGTGGGACGGGCAAGGAGCTTGTGGCGGCGCGCCTGCATTACCTGTCGCGCCGGTGGGACCGGCCGTTCGTGAAGCTCAACTGCGCGGCCCTGTCCGAATCGCTGCTGGAGAGCGAACTGTTCGGCCACGAGGCCGGAGCCTTCACCGGTGCCGCGCGCCGGCGACCCGGCCGTTTCGAGGCCGCCGACGGCGGCAGCCTGTTCCTGGACGAGATCGCTACCGCCTCCTCGCGCGTTCAGGAGAAACTGCTCCGGGTGGTGGAATATGGCGAGTACGAGCGCCTGGGCGGCAGCGACACGCTGAGGGTGGATACGCGGGTCATCGGCGCCACCAACGCCGACCTCCCCGCCATGGCCGAGGCGGGGGGGTTCCGCGCGGACCTGCTGGACAGGCTGGCCTTCGACGTGGTGACGGTCCCGCCGCTGAGGGCGCGTCGCGACGACATCCCGCTCCTGGCCGAGCATTTCGGCATGGCCATGGCGCGCGAACTCGGCTGGAAGCTGTTCCCGGGCTTCACCCCGTCGGCCCTCGAACTGTTGCTCGGCCATGACTGGCCCGGCAACGTGCGCGAGTTGAGGAACGTCGTCGAGCGTGCGGTCGGCCGGGCCGAACGCTCCGACCGGCCGGTCGGCGGCATCGTCCTCGATCCGTTCCGCTCTCCCTGGCGGCCGGAACGGCCCACCGCCGCCGCCGCCGCCGCCCAAGCCCCGCCCGCCGGACCGGCGCCGGCACCCGGGGATTTCGCCGAATGCGTGGCGGCCTTCGAGTCCGGCTTGCTCGAGGACGCGCTGCGGCGGGAAAGATTCAACCAGAAAGCCACAGCCGCGGCGTTGGGCCTGAGCTACCATCAGCTCCGCCGCCTTCTGCGGCGCCACGGACTCCAGGCCGGACCGTGACGCACCTGCCCTCGACCGGCGAAAGGCTCCCGTGAGCAAGCGCAAGACCACCGACACGTCATCCCGCAAGCCCGCAGGCAAACCGCCCCCGGGGCGCCGCACCGCCGCGCGGCCGACGTCCCGAGGGCGCGGTTGGGGCGCCACCATCGCGAAATGGATGGCGGTCGCCGGCATCTGGGCGGTGATCCTGGTCGTCGGCGCAGTGGCCTATTTCGCCTACGACCTGCCGGACATCTCCGAGGTCGAGGCACCGAGCCGGCGGCCGGCGATCACGATGCTCGCGTCGGACGGGACGACTTTCGCCCGCTACGGAGACCTGCATGGCACGATGGTCAACGCGGCCGACCTGCCCGAGCATCTCGTGAACGCGGTGATCGCGACCGAGGACCGGCGCTTCTACAGCCATTTCGGCGTCGATCCCATCGGCCTCGCCCGCGCCGTCTACACCAACTGGCGCAGGGGTGCGCTCGTCCAGGGCGGATCGACGATCACGCAGCAGCTCGCCAAGAACCTGTTCCTCACGCCCGAGCGCACGCTGCGGCGCAAGGTCCAGGAGGCGCTGCTGGCGTTCTGGCTGGAGCGCACATACACCAAGAACCAGATCCTGACCGCCTATCTGAACCGGGTCTATCTCGGGGCCGGCACCTATGGCGTCGAAGCGGCGGCGCGGACCTATTTCGGCAAGTCGGCGATGGAGGTCGACCTGCGCGAGGCCGCGATCCTCGCCGGGCTGCTCAAGGCGCCGTCCCGCTTCTCGCCCGCGAGCAACCCGGCCAAGGCGGCCGAGCGGGCCAATGTCGTGCTCGGCGCGATGACCCAGGCCGGCTTCCTCTCGGCAGCCGAGGTGGAGGCGTTGCGCAGCCAGCCGCCGCTTCCGAGGCGCAAGCCCGGCGAGGACGCCTGGCGCTACTTCGCGGACTGGGTGGCGGAGCAGGTCCCGGCGCTGATCGGCGTCGACCATCCCGACGTCGTCGTCCGTACGACGCTCGACATCGGCCTCCAGCGCGCGGCGGAACGGCGGACGGACGCGCTGCTCGCCGGCCCCGGCCGGGAGGTGAAGGCCGGCTCGGCGGCCGTCCTGACGATGGCGCCCGACGGCGCGATCCGGGTGATGATCGGGGGAGGCGACTACGGCGAGAGCCAGTTCAACCGGGCGACCCAGGCCTTGCGCCAGCCCGGATCGTCGTTCAAGCCGCTCGTGTTCCTCGCGGCCGTCGAGGCCGGGCTGACGGGCGGCAGCCGGATCGACGACGGCCCGCTCCGCATCGGCACCTGGCAGCCGAAGAACTTCGAGCCCGGCCACAGCGGTCTCATACCGCTGTCCGACGCGCTCGCCTTCTCGATCAACACGTCGGCGGTCAGGGTCCTGGACCATGCCGGCATCGAGCGCACCCAGGGAGTGGCCCGGCGGCTCGGCATCGCCTCGCCGGTCGGCAACGACCTCAGCGTCGCGCTCGGCACCAGCGAGGTGACGCTGCTGGAGCTGACCGGCGCCTACGCCGCGTTCGCGAACGGCGGCAGGGCGGTGATCCCCTACGGCGTGACCGAGATCCTGGACCGGAACGGGCGGGTGCTCTACAGCCGCGCCGGCGCCGAGCTCAAACCCGCCGTGTCGCGCACGCATCTGGCCGAGCTCAACCGGATGATGATCGGCGCCGTCGAGTACGGGACCGGCAAGGCCGCGCGCCTGGACCGGATGGCGGCCGGCAAGACCGGCACCACCCAGGACCATCGCGACGCCTGGTTCGTGGGGTTCACCGCCGACTACGTCACCGGCGTCTGGCTCGGCAACGACGACAACGCGCCGATGGCGAGGGTCACAGGCGGCGGGCTGCCGGCGCGGCTGTGGCACGACGTCATGGCTTCGGCGCATGAAGGCCTGCCTCCGCGCCCGATCCCGGGCCTGGACGCCCCCGCGCCTGCCGCCCCGCTGCTGGTATCCGACGACCGTGCCGCCCCGCCCGCCGGATCCCCGGCGCTGAGCGGGATAGGCGCGCTGATCCGGAAGCTGACCGGCAACGCGAAGGTCGAATACACCTATCCGACCGGCAAGGACGACTGAGGCGCGGGCCGCCGCGCCGGCCGCAGAAGGTCGCGGCTCGCCAGAAGCGCACCGCCCACGATCAGGACGCAGGCGGCCCAGACCGTCCAGCGCCCCTCGGCCAGGCCGAGCGCGATCAGCAGAAGGGTCGAAAGCAGCGGCGCCGCGTAGGACATGGCGCCGAGTGCGCGGATGTCGCCGTGCTTGACCCCGTGGTCCCAGACGAAGAAGGCGGCGCCGACGGGGCCCAGGCCGAGGGCGGCGAGCGCCGCCCAGGCGAGGGGCCCGTTCGGCCACGCGGTCTGTTCGAAGGCGAGATGGCAGAGGGCCGCCAGCACGGCCGTCGCCAGGCAGAAGCCGCCGACCGCGTCGGTCGGCACGTCGCCGAAGCGGCGGCTCAGAACCGAATAGGCGCTCCAGGTCACGGCGCAGGCGAGGGCCGCGAGATAGCCGGGCAGGTATTGCGCGCGGATGCCCTCGAAGCCCGAGCCGCGGGTCACCAGCAGCACGGTGCCGGCAAGCCCCGCCAGGGCGCCCGCACCGTGCCACCAGCGCAGGCGTTCGCCCGGCAGCAGCGCCGAGAACAGGACGATCAGCAGCGGCCAAAGGTAGTTCAGCAGGTTCGCCTCGACCGGCGGGGCGGACTGCAGCGCCAGGAAATAGAAGAAGTGGTAGCCGAAAAGGCCGCCGACCCCGAGCAGCCAGACCGCCGGCGGCTGGCGCAGATGGGTGAACGGGTTGCGGCCGCGGACCAGCGAGCCGGCGGCGCCGACCAGGAAGGCGACGGCGAACGCGACGGCGCACATCTGGAACGGCGGCAAGCCGCCGGCCAGCGTGGTCAGGGCCGCGAGCGTCGACCACATCAAGATGGCGCTGGCGCCGATCGCGGTGGCGCGGCCGACGGAGGGGCGGGAACGGCGGTGGGCGAGGGCGGTCATGCCGGGAACGGGGGCTCGGTTGGGAACGGCCCCATCAATACACCGAGCGCGGCCCCTCCTTCTTGGCTCAGCCTGACGCGGTCTTGACCCGGGCTGCGCGCCTCAGCGCCGCCGGCGTCACGCCGCGCCGCCGCCGCAGGCTGCGCGTCAGGGCCGTCTGGTCGGAATAGCCGCAGGCGAGCGCCACCTCGACGATCGGCAGGCGGCCTTCCTCCAGCAGGCGCACGGCCTGGTCGAGCCGGAACTCGGCCAGCCACTCGGCCGGAGTGCGGCCGAGCGCCGCCCGGAACCGGCGGTGCAGGTGGCCGGTCGACATGCCGGCGGCACGGGCGAGGTCGGCCACCGCGACGGGCTCGGCGAACCGGGCGCGCAGATGGGCGAGCGCCCGCACGATCCCGGCGGGCAGGTCCGGCTCCGGCCGGGCCGCGCGGCGTGCGAGCGCGTGGGTCAGCAGGCCGCAGGCATGGGCCGCAGCCGGCCCGTCGAGCCCTCCCTCCGCCGCCTCGAAGGCGAGATGGCGGACGAGGTGGCGCAATCCCGCGTCGACCGCGAAGAAGGGGCGTGCCGCCGCCCGGCGCAGCAGTTCGCCCGGCAGGTCCGCATCGTGCAGGTCGAGCACGACGAACCGGTTGTCCCCGTCGGCGCAAAAGCCGTGCTCGGTGCCGCACGCGATCATCGCCCCGCAGCCGAAGTCGACCTGGCCGCCGACCGTCCCGATCTCCATCTCCAGCACGCCCGCCACCGGCAGCACGATCTGGTGGAAGTCGTGGGCGTGGCTGTGGCGCACTCCTGCGTAGCTGCGTGTCGCGAGGTCCATGCTCCCCCCCCTTATCCCACCAGCCGGCGGACGGTGGCGGCGGCCTGGGCCCCATATGTACCGCCGAACAGCCGGACATGCACGAGCAGCGGATAGAGGTTGTAGAGATCGCGCCGCAGCTCGAAGAAGCCCGGCCGGATCGGGCGCAGCTCGCCGTAGCGGCGGAAGAAGGCCTCGCCGAAGGTGCCGAACAGGGTCGTGAAGGCAAGCTCCACCTCCGCATCGGCGTGGTGGATCGCCGGATCGATGAAGGCGGCGACCCGGCCGTCGCGGACCAGCACGTTGCCGCCCCAGAGGTCGCCATGCACCAGCGAAGGCGGTCCCGGCGGGCCGATCAGTTCCGGCAGCCGGGCGGCGACCCGCTCCAGCCCGGCCATCAGGCCGGCGTCGATCCGGCCCTGCTCCAGCGCCGCGCGGCCCATGTGCAGCAGGCGGCGGTCGCGGAAGAAGGCGATCCAGTCGCCGCTCTCGGCGTTGGGCTGGGGCAGCGGGCCGATCGTCGTGACGCGGGGAAAGCCGTAGCGCTCCGCCGTCACCCCGTGCAGCGCCGCGACCAGCTCGGCCGCATGCTCCTGCGTGCGGTCGTCCAGCCGGCCGGAGGTCTCGACATGGTCCATCACGAGGAGGTCCGCCGCGGCATGATGCAGCTTCGGGACGGGAAGCGGGGTCCGGCGCGCGAGGTGGTCGAGCATGAAGCCCTCCACCGCCAGCCCGGGCCCGTGCTTGGCCACCAGCCGGCGCCCGTCCGCCATCTCGACCAGGAACAGCTGCGAGGCGGTCCCGCCGCCGAGCGGGGAGAGGCGGCGCACGCGGCCGCCGACCGCAGTCTCAATTCGGGCAGCGTCGATCCGGGCTTGGTCCACCCGCGCCTCCACGATCAGGACGAGGCCTGCGCCCGTTCCGGGCGCAGGTGCAGGGTGAACCGCATCCCCGGCTCCGCCGCGCCGGTCTCCAGCCTGCCGTCGAAGCGCTCCGCGAGCGCCCGGACGAGCCGCATGCCGAAGCCGGCCGAGCCGGGCGACCGCGGCGTCGCGACCAGCCCGGCGCCGCGGTCGCGGACCGAGACCGACAGTTCGCCGTCCGCGGACCGCGCGACACCCACGTCGACCGTCCAGCCGCCCGGCGCCGGGTCGGCGGGCCGGCCGTACTTGAAGGCGTTGGTGACCAGCTCGTTGACCGCCAGCCCGACCGAAACCGCGACGTCCGGCGCAAGCTGCACGGCCTCGCCCCCGACCTCGACGCGCCAGCGGTTGTGGTCGGTCCGGGCGGAGCGCTCCAGGTCGGCGCACAGGTCGCGCAGGTAGTCGACCAGGTCGATCGAGCCGGGTTCGCCGCCGCGATGCAGCCGCTCGTGCAGCCTGGCCACGGCGGTGACCCGCGAGACGGCCTCGTCGAACTGCCCGCGGACGTCGTCGCCGGGGAACGCGGCCCCCTGGATGCGCAGCATCGACGCGACGAGCTGGAGGCTGTTGCCGACGCGGTGGTTGACCTCGTGCAGCAGCAGTTCCTTCTGGGCGAGCAGGGCCTCCTTCTCGCCGAGGGCCTGCGTCAGCGCCGCCGTCCGGTCCGCCACGCGCTGCTCCAGCTCCTCGTTCATGGTGACCAGAATGCGCGCGCGTTCGGCCAGGCGCCTGCGATACCCCTCCTCGACATGGGCCCAGCGCAAGGCGTAGGCGAGTGCCGCCGCCAGTCCCGCGGCCGCGAGCGCCGCGACCGCCGCATAGGGCAGAACGGTCGAGAGCCAGGAGCGGAACACCGCATCCCCCGGCAGGCCGAGAACCACGTACAGGGGATAGGCCCCGACCTTGCGGTACCAGGCCAGGCGCTGCACGCCGTCGATGTTGGACCGGTAGCCGATCCACTGGCCGTTGGGCGATTCCCGGGCCAGGTCGAGCAGGCGCGGAGAAAGGCGCGTGTCGAGGAGTTCCCCGGCCGGCAGCGGCGGCACGCGCATCAGCAGGCGGCCGTCCTCGCGCGCCCAGACGAAGCTGGCGTCGCCGAAGAACGCGAGCGACTGGTAGAAACGGGCCAGCTCGCCGGGCTCGAAGGACACCACAGCGATGCCGAGGAGGGTGCCATCGGGCGCGGAGATGCGCCGGCTCGCGGTGAAGATCAGGCTGCCGTCGATCAGCGCCAGCATCGGCTCGCCGAGATGGAGGCCGACGTCGTTTCCGAGATGGGCCCGGAAATAGGAGCGGTCCCGCACGTCGGTGCCGAGCGCCGTCTCGGCGGACGCGACGCGGACGATCCCCTCCGCGTCCACGACGAAGAGGCGGAAGGCGTCGGGCACCATCCGCTTGAGGTGCAGCAGCTCCGAACGCAGTCCGGCGAGCGAGGCCGGATCGGACCAGTCGGCGTCGTGGATGCGTCCGCCGACCAGTTCGAGAAGCAGGTCGGCGGACGCGACGAGCCGCTCCGCCTCGCGCCCGACCAGCGTGAGGACCGATTCCGCCTGGGCCTCGACCGCGTCGCGCGTGCGCGAGTGGCTGATCCAGCCGGCCGCCGCCAGCAGGGTCACGATGAGCAGGGTCGCGGCCACCGCGCTGAGGCGGTAGCGCCTGACCAGTCCCGGAAGGACCGGCTCCGCGTCGGAGGCGCGGTAGTCATCCGCCGTCATCGCCACTCCGGTCGAGTACGTCCCGGCGGTCGCGGACCAGGGCTGCGAGAAGTCCGTGCGACGCCGCCTCGATCAGTACGAACGTCTCGTCGAAATGGTTCTCACCGCCGTAGTAGGGATCGGGGACGTCGCGGACGGGGGCATCGGGGGCATAGTCCAGGAACAGCCGGACCCGCTCGCGCGCCTCCGCCGGCGCCTGGCGCAGCAGGGCCTCGCGGTGGCCGCGGTCCATCGCGAGGATCAGGTCGAAATCCGCGAAGTCCGACGGCCGCACGCGGCGCGCCCGCAGTCCGGAAATGTCGATGCCGCGGCGCCCAGCGCAGGCGGCCGAGCGGGGGTCGGGCGGATCGCCGACATGGTAGTCGTGCGTCCCGGCGCTGTCGGTCGCGACGAGGCCCTCGAGGCCGGCCTCGCGCAGCAGGTGGCGGAACACCCCTTCGGCCGTCGGCGAGCGGCAGATGTTGCCCGTGCAGACGAACAGGACGCGCAGGGCCAGTGCCTCGCGCGGGCCCGGGTTCGCGGAACCGACGGTTCTCCTGGGCTCGCGACTGGTCACCGCTCCGTTCCGTTCGACACCGTTTCGGGGTTGGCGGCAGTATGACCGCAGCCGGCCGGCCGGGCCACCACAATGAGCTTCAGGACAGGCGGCGGTACCGGGTGGAGATCCGCTGGTCCTTGCGCGGGCCGGTGACCTCCCATTCGACCCACCACTGCGCGCCGGCCGCGACGCCGAAGGTCCCCCGGTAGAGGTCGGCGCCGCAGCGGTGGACGACCTCCGAGCGGCCGGCGGTCAGGTCCAGGTCGACGAAGGGCGTGCCGTCGTGGCGGGTTATCGCCGCGCGGCCGGGCTGCGGGAAGTCGTAGAAATAGGACTGCTCGGCCGTGCCGACGTGATCGCCGAAGCGGAGCTTGCCGGCCTCGCTGTAGAGCAGGCGCCGGCCGCTGGGCGCGAACAGGGCCGTGCCCTCCATCGTGCCACCTTGCCCGATGCGGCCGTCGACCAGGATGCGGTCGAGCCTCCACACTCCGAGGAGGAAGTCCCGGAGGTCCGACACCGGCCAGAGTCTCGCGTTTCCGTCAGCCACCGCAGCCTCTAAACTCTCGTCCCGATCCCATGTAAGGGAGTAACGGTTAAGGCCATGACAATGCACCCGAGCGAAAGGATCGTCATCCTGACCGGGGCGGGTATCTCCAAGGAGTCCGGCCTCGACACGTTCCGCTGCGCCGGCGGGCTGTGGTCGCAGGTGAGGATCGAGGACGTCGCGACCCCGGAGGCCTTCGCCCGCGATCCAGGGCGGGTCCAGTCCTTCTACGACGCGCGCCGGCGCGGCCTGCTCGAGCAGGCGGTGCGGCCCAATGCCGCGCACGAGGCGCTGGCCGAGCTGGAGCGCCGCCTGCCGGGCGAGGTGCTGGTCGTGACCCAGAACATCGACGACCTGCACGACCGGGCGGGGCAGGGCAACCTCGTCCACATGCACGGCGAACTGCTGAAGGCGCGCTGCACCCGGTGCGAGGCGGTGGTGCCGCGGCGCGACGACCTGGCCCCCGACCCGCGCTGCCCCGCCTGCGGGGCGCAGGGCCTGCGCCCGCACGTGGTCTGGTTCGGCGAGATGCCGCTGGAGATGGAGCGCATCTACGCGGCGCTGGCGGGGTGCGAGCTGTTCGTCTCGATCGGCACCTCGGGCAACGTCTACCCGGCCGCCGGCTTCGTGCGCGAGGCCCGGGCGGCGGGTGCGCGGACGGTCGAGCTGAACCTCGAGCCGTCGGAGGGCGCCAGCCTGTTCGACGAGGCGGTCTACGGCCCCGCGACCCGCACCGTCCCCGACTTCGTGGCGCGGCTGATCGCGGGCCGATGACGCAGGCGGGCGAAGCGGCGGCGCTGGCCGCCCTCCTCGAAGAGGTCCGGGCCTGCCGCCTGTGCGCGGCGCACCTGCCCCTCGGCCCGCGGCCGGTGGTGAGGGCATCGCCGACCGCGCGCCTGCTGATCGTCGGCCAGGCGCCGGGCACGCGCGTCCATGCCAACGGCACGCCCTGGGACGACGCGTCGGGCGACCGGCTGCGCGCCTGGCTCGGCCTCGACCGCGAGACCTTCTACGACGAGAGCCGGATCGCCATCGTGCCGATGGGGTTCTGCTACCCCGGCACGGCGCCGCGCGGAGGCGACCTGCCGCCGCGCCCGGAATGCGCCCCCGCGTGGCATCCGGCGCTGCTGCGGCTGATGCCGCGGGTCGAGCTGACGCTGCTGGTCGGCGCCCACGCACAGACGCGCTACCTGGGCACGACGGCGAGGGCCGGCATGACCCGCACGGTCGCGCAATGGCGCGACCGGCTGCCGGCCTTCCTGCCCACGCCGCATCCGAGCTGGCGCAACACCGGCTGGCTCCGGCGGAACCCGTGGTTCGAGGCCGAACTGGTGCCGGAGCTGCGCCGGCGCGTGGCCGGGCTCCTCGGCTATTCCGCCGAGCGTACCTAACCCTCACGCAGGACCGGGAAGGGGTACCGCACGAGTCCCGGGACTACCGGGGGCCCGCGCGCTGTTGATCGCGTGCATTCGGAATTCGGGTTGCCCCCGTCAGGCATATCCGAAGGTCGAAACCGGAGCCCGGGAGTACTACGTACAATGCCTAACGTCGCGGAGAAGCGACCCGGCGGCGGTCGTATAGAATGGATGGACGCCCTGCGCGGGATGGCCCTCGTGCTGGTGGTCTTCGACCACGCGATCCGGTTCACCGAGATCTACGCGGGCGGGGTGCCGGAACCGGCCGGCTTCTTCAGCCAGATGCTGAACCCGCTCCGCATGCCGGCCATGGTGTTCCTGTCGGGGATGCTGCTGCACGCCTCGCTGGCCAAGGGCCCGGCCGTCTATGTCGGCGGCAAGGTCCGCAACGTGCTGTATCCCTACCTGCTGTGGTCCGTGGTCTACGTCACGCTGTTCCTGCTGGCCTCGCCGGTCACGGGCGGCGAGCACCGGCTGAGGGACTACCTGCAGATCCTCTACCTTCCGCCCGCCCATCTGTGGTTCCTCCACAACCTGTTCCTGTTCTACCTGCTGATGCTGGTCCTGCGGCCCGTGCCGCGCCTGGTGCTGGCGGCGGGCGGCTTCGCGGCGGCGCTGGCGGTGCCCGAGCCGATGGAGGTGTCGCGCTTCTGCTTCCTGTTCGCGTTCTTCGCCCTGGGCGACGCGGCCGGACGCAGGGCCGGGACGTGGGAACGGATCAAGGCGGCGCCGCCGGCCGTCGGCGCGGGCCTGCTGCTCGCGTCGGGCCTGGCGTGGGCGGCCTGGGCGGGGCTGGAGCTGCGCTACCAGGTGGCGGGCGTGCCGTTCGTGCTGGGCGGGCTGCTGGCGCTGGTCCTGCTGGCCGAAGGCGTCTGCCGGACGGCGGCGTCCACGGTGCTGCGCCACATCGGGCGCAACTCGCTGACGCTGTACGTCCTGCACTGGCTGGCGATCGCGGCGGCGGCGGTGCCGCTCGGCCGGGTGCTGCCTCCCGGCTCCGAGGGGGTGATGCTGGCGCTCACCTTCGCGGCCGGGCTGCTCGGCTCGCTGGCGCTGGCATGGGCGGCGCGGCGGATCGGCCCCACCTGGCTGTTCGCCCTGCCGCGCGTGCCGAAGCGCCGGCTGGCGCACGCGGACTGAGGCGCCGGCCGGCGCATGCGGACTGAGGCGCCGGCCGGCCGGCCGGGCTCAGTCCGGGACGCCCTGCTCGATCGCGTCCATGTCGTCGTCGGAGAAGCCGAAATGGTGCCCGGCCTCGTGGATCAGGACGTGGCGCACGAGATGGGCGAGGTCCTCGCCGCTCTCGCACCAGTAGTCGAGCAGGGGGCGGCGATACAGGTAGATCATGTCGACGTCCTGCGGAGCCGATGCGACGCTCTTGTTGTTGAGGCTGACGCCGCGGTAAAGACCGAGCAGGTCGAAGGGGCTCTCCAGGCCCATCTCCGTCTCGGTCTCCTCGTCGGGGAAGTCCTCGACGCGGATCACGACGTCGTTCAGGTGCCGGGCCAGCTCGGCGGGAATGGAGGCGAAAGCCTCCTCGGCGAGCCGCTCGATGTCGGCGATGCTGGGGGCGGTGGTGTAGGCCGGCATGCGGGGGTCCGTTCGTTCTTGCCAACGCACGAGGAGGAGAAACGAGGTCATGGCCGAGAAACTGGTCGGAGCGAGACGTCAGGCGGCGCTCGCCGAACTCCACGGCTGGGTCGAGGTGGCCGATCGCGACGCCATCCGCAAGACCTATCACTTCGCGAGCTTCGTCGAAGCCTTCGGCTTCATGACCAAGGTCGCGCTGATGGCCGAGAAGGCGGACCACCACCCCGAATGGTTCAACGTCTACGACCGGGTCGAGGTCATCCTGACCACGCACGACGCCGACGGGGTCACGGACCGCGACATCCGGATGGCGCGCGCCATGGACCAGATCGCCCCCGCCCACGACCGCTGAGGGCCGGGGCCGGGGCGCCGGACGTCACTTCGGCTGCATGCGCATCGCGCCGTCGAGGCGGATCACCTCGCCGTTCAGCATCACGTTGCCGAGGATGTGCAGCACGAGGTCGGCGTATTCCTCCGGCCGGCCGAAGCGGGTCGGGAACGGCACCGTGGCGGCGAGGCTGTCCTGCACCTCCTGCGGCATGCCCAGCAGCATCGGCGTGCCGATCAGGCCGGGGGCGATGGTCATGACCCGGATGCCGGAGCGCGCGAACTCGCGCGCGGCCGGCAGCCCGAGCGCCACGACGCCGCCCTTGGAGGCGCCGTAGGCCGCCTGGCCGATCTGCCCCTCGAAGGCGGCGACGGAGGCGGTGTTGACGATGACCCCGCGCTCGGCCGTGTCGAGGGCGTCGAGCTTCGTCATGTCGTGGGCGGCGAGCCGCAGGATGTTGAAGGTGCCGACGAGGTTGATGTCGATCACCCGCTTGAACGCGGCGAGGTCGAGCGGCCCGTCGCGCCCGACGATGCGGCCGGCGGTAGCGACGCCGGCGCAGTTGACGGCGACCCGCGCCGGGCCATGGGCCTCGCGCGCCCGGGCGACCGCGGCCTCGGCGCTGGCGGCGTCCGAGACGTCGCAGGCGACCGCAATGCCGCCGATCTCGCGCGCGACCGCGTCGGCGGCGTCCAGGTTGACGTCGAACAGCGCGACCTTGGCCCCCGCCGCGGCCAGCCTGCGCGCCGTCGCCGCCCCCATGCCCGAGCCGCCGCCGGTCACGATCGCCGCATGTCCCTTAACGTCCATGGTCATCTCCGTCTGCTGAACCGCGTCCCGCGGCGTCCGCCTCCCTCTTAGCAGATCGTTCCGGCGATTGCAGGATCGGAACCGCCCACCCAGATCTGTGGGATGGAAAACCACGCCGACCTCGTCCACACGCGGGTGGACCCTTCGACGGCCGAGCGCGACGAGCGCATCGTGCGCACGGGATTCTGGGCGAAGCTGCGGGCGAACCTGCACCGCATCCCGTTCCTGGACGACCTGCTGGCCGCCTATTTCTGCGCCATCGACCCCGCGACCCCGGCCAAGGCGAAGGGCGTCCTGCTGGCGGCGCTGGCCTATTTCGTGCTGCCGGTCGACGTCCTGCCGGACTTCCTGGCCGTCCTCGGCTTCACCGACGACGCGACGGTGCTGCTGGCGGCGCTGCGCGTCGTGCAGAGCCATGTCCGGCCCGAGCACCGGGAGCGCGCCCGCGCCGCGCTGGCGTCCGAGCGCGAAACGCCGGCGCCCGGGGACTGACCCCGGGAAACGCTCCCCGCCGGCGGTGCGATCGCCTATACCATCCGTTCCGGATCTCGACGGGGGCGGCATGGCGGGCGGAGTGAAGACGGATACGGTTCGGGGCGTGCTGTGGGTCCTGACGGGGACCTTCGTGTTCTCGCTGGTCTTCGCCTCGGGCAAGCTCAGCGGCGGCACCGTCCCGGTGCTGCAGATCGTGTTCATCCGCTATCTCGGCGGGCTGGTCGTCCTGCTGACGGCCTCGGCGCTGCTGCGCGAGGCGCGGGTGTTCGCGACGCCGCAGCCTTTCATGCATGCGATGCGGGCCCTGTGCGGGATCGGCGCCGCGCTGTGCATCGTCTACGCCCCCATGCACATGCCGATCGCCGACGCGACCGCGATCGGCCTGACCCAGGGCATGCTGGTGATCGTGCTGGCGGTCCTGTTCCTGGGCGAGCGGGTGACGGCGCGGCACTGGCTCGCCGCGCTGGTGTGCACCGCCGGGGCGCTGATCGTGGTGCGCGGCGACGCCGGCGGCCCGTCGCTCGCCTCGACCCACCTGTTCCCGGCGCTGGTCGCGTTCCTGGGCGCGCTGCTGCTGGCCAGCGAGATCATCCTGATCAAGGTGCTGTCGGCGCGCGAGCGGCCGTTCACGATCCTGATCTGGGTCAACGGCATCGCGACCCTGCTCCTGACGGTGCCGATCGCGCTGACCTGGGAGCCGGTCCCGCTGGGCACGCTGCTGCCGCTCTGCCTGCTCGGCCCGCTCGCGATCTTCGGGCAGTACTGCAACATCCGGGGCTTCCGGCTGGCCGACGCGTCGCTGGTCGGCCCGATCGGCTACAGCTGGATCGTCTTCGCGGGGCTGATCGGCTTCGTCTTCTTCGGCGAGCGGCCCGGCCCCGCGACGCTCGCGGGGGTGACGCTGATCGTGGGCGGCGGCGTCGCGCTGACGCGCATGCACGCCCGGCGGCCCGCGCCGGCCGTGGCGGTGCCCCCCGCGGCGCCGGCCTTGGCGCCCGCCGTGGAGCCTGCCGGGGAGCCTGCGGTCCCGCCGGACGCCGCGCGCCCATCGCGGAGCTGAGGCCGGCCTACCTGCCGCGGCGCGCGAGCGTCGCCTCGCGATGCGCGATGTAGAGGGTCGAGCCGGCGATGACGGCGGCGCCGACCCAGGTCCACGCGTCGAGGACCTCGCCGAAGGCGAACCAGCCCAGCAGGGCCGAGATCGGCAGCTTCACGTAGTCGAGCGGCATCAGCGCCGAGGCGTCGGCGGCGTGGAAGGCCCGGGTCACCGCGAGCTGGCCGAGCGTCGCGATGCCGCCGAGCACGACCATCAGGCCGAGCACCGGCCAGCTCGGCCATTGCCAGACGAAGAGCGCCGGGACCAGCGACATCGGCGTCAGGAAGAGCGCCATGTAGGTGACCATCGCCGTGGTCGGCTCGGTCCGGGCCAGCGACTTGACCTGGAGCGCCGTCGCCGCGTTGAGCACGGCCGAGAACAGCACGAGCAGGGCGGCGAGGCTGAGCGTCTCCGGGGTCGGCCGGATCACGATCACGACGCCCAGGAAGCCGATCGCCGTGGCGGTCCAGCGCCGGCGGCGCACCACCTCGCCCAGGAACAGCGCGGCGCCGACGGTGGCGAACAGCGGCGTCGTGAAGCCGAGCGTGACCGCGGTCCCGAGCGGCATCAGGCTGAGGCCGAGGAACCAGGTCAACATCGCGCACAGCCCGGTCAGGCACCGGGTGAGATAGAGCCGCAGCCGGCCGGTGCGCATCCCGCCGAAGCCCGTCCGCACCAGCCACGGCGTCAGGAAGGCGAGGCTGAAGGCGCAGCGGAAGAAGGCGATCTGGAACGGATGCAGATGCTCGGCGCCGACGCGGATCAGCAGGTTCAGCACCGCGAACAGGACCGCGGACACGATCATCCACAGCGCGCCGGAGAGTGCCGCGGACGGGGCGGACGGGTGGACGCGCGGGGGGACGTGCTCGGGCATGGCGGAGCGACGGTAAGCCGTCGGCCGGCACGGTGGAAGCGCGAAGACGACTGCGTTCCCGCAGGCCAGCAATGCCCGTTTCCGGGAGCTGGCGGCTTTCGGGCGGCGGGCCGGGGCGGGCGTCCGCTCAGTCGTCCGCGATGCCGGGCGAGGGCGGCCGGACGATCATGGCGCGGCCGATCTCGCGCAGCCTGGCGTCGAGGGCGCTGAGCGGCCGGTCGTCCTCGTCGTCGTGGGGGTCGTCGTGGGGGTCGTCGTGGAGGGCGTGGAGGACGGATTCGAAGGCGGCGGCGTTCTTGTCGGTGGCGGCCAGCAGGGCCTCGATCTCGTCCAGTTCATCACGCAATGACACGGGACGCCCGGGGGCAGCCGGCTTCGGGGACGCGGAAACCCGTCCGGCGTCATGTTTCGTCACGGTTCGTACCGGGCCGGCCTGCGCGTGCAGCTCGGCCCCGATCTCCTCGCGCAGCCTGGCGGCGATCTCCTCGCGCATTTCGGCGCGCAGTTCCTCGGCGATCTCGGGGCGCATCTGCTCGCGCAGGTCGTCGCGGACCTCGTCGTGCAGGCGCTCGCGCTCGCGCGGGGTCAGGGTGCGCTGGGCGCGGACGTCCTTCTCGAAGCGCCACCACTGCGCCATCGTGCGGCTGGCGGCCTCGGACTTGCCGTTCTTCCAGAAGATGTCGAGCATCCGCTCGTACTTGCGGCGCATGCTGTCGATCATGGCCTGCTCGCGGTTCTCCTCCGCCTCGCGTAGCGCGCCGATGCGGGCCTGGACGTCGTCGCGCGCCCACAGCTCCGCGGCGTGCCGGCGGGCGGCAACGGGCGCGTAGCCGGCGCGGCGCGCGGCCTCGGCCAGGGGCTCGCCGCGCGCGGCGGCGCGGCAGAACTGCTCGACGCGCGGCGGCAGGGGGGCGGGCGTGTCCATGGCGGGCTCTCCTCATTCCGGTTGAATGGACAAGGAGAGAACAAAATAGGACGATAGTCAAGAGAACATCCCCTCTCCCGCACGGTCATCGCATTTGGCCGAGGATGGATCTTGCGAAGTCGTTGGACCATCCTGAGCGCTTTCGCTTGCGCCGGATCGAGATTTCGGGGCGGGCGCGTCGGAGGACGTTGAGGGCGAGCTTGCGCAAGGTGGCGAGGTTTTCCGGGCCGTGGTCCTTGCGGTTTCGGGCACGATCCTCGTCGAAGGTGACGTCGAGCACCCAGTGCAAGCTGTTCTCGATCGCCCAGTGGGCGCGCGCGGCCTGCAGGTAGGCCGCGGGCGACAGCGCGCGGGAGGAGAGGTGGTAGTGCCGGGTCGTGGCGGTCTTGCCGCGGTGCTCGACGGTGGTCTCGATCAGGCCCAGGCAGGTCATGTCGGGTAGCAGCACCGGCTCGCTCGAAGCCGATTTCGGCCCGCGCAGCCAATCGAGGTCATGGCTGACCCAGGCCCGCCGGATCTCGA
>NZ_DASYHS010000052.1:0-26672 GCF_035998295.1 Arenibaculum sp.
CCAGGTCTATGCCCGCTTCGAGCACGCCCAGTACTTCGTCCGACGCACCAAATACGCCCCGGAAAAGCCGGAACTTCTGGTCAAGCAACTCGTAGACCCGGCGGTCGGCGGCGTTGCGTTCGTTGATGAAGTTGATCACGACCACGTCGTGACGCTGCCCGTACCGGTGGCAGCGGCCGATCCGTTGTTCGATGCGTTGGGGGTTCCAAGGCAGGTCGTAGTTGATCACAAGCGAGCAGAACTGAAGATTGATCCCCTCCGCAGCTGCCTCGGTGGCCAGCATGATCGACGTGTCGGTGCGGAAGCGCTCCACCAGGGCGGTGCGCATGTCCATGGGCCGGGATCCGGTCGCAAGATCCGGATTGGCGGCCAGCCATTCGTCAAGGATGGCACGGGAGCCAGGGTCTCCGTTCCCACCGTTGAACATGACGACGGATCCGGCGTGCCCGTTGGTCTCGAGATAATGCCGCAGATAGTCCTGTGTCCGGCGTGACTCCGTGAAGACCAGGGCCTTCTGGGCCGCCCCGGTCCTTTCCATCTCGGCGAACCCGAGCTCCAGAGCCCTGAGCAGTGCCGCCGCTTTGGTGTCGTCGGTGATGGCCGCCGCCAGCCCCCGTATCCGGCGAAGCTCCCGCAGTTCCTCATCGAAGGATGCCTGCGCAGGCGGGGACGCATCGATCGTGGGATCATCCCACGCATCTTCCATCTCTTCGTCCGGCAGGTCCTCCCGGTCCATGATGGAGCCCAGCAGATCGGCGGTATCGTCGGGATCATACCCGCTGCCCGCGCCGGCCCCCGACGCTTCCAGACGTTGGATGATGGTGTCCAGCGTTCCCAGGATCGCCTGGGTGGAGGAGGCCAGCAGCTTGCGCATGACCAGGAGCATCAGCTGTCGCTGACGCGAGGGAAGGGCCAGAACCTCGTCCCTCTGTAGAAAGGAGCTCACGGCCGTGTAGAGATCCTGTTCCGCATCCGTCGGCTGGAACGGAACGGTGATGGGGCAACGCTCCGTATACTGCACATATTCCTGGACATCTCTACGCAGGGTCCGGTGACAGAAACTACGCAGGCGGCCGCGCAGGGTTTCCATGTTGAATCCGTTGCCGGTGAAGTTCCGGCGGAACGTGGCGACATCGCCGAAAATGTACTCATCGACCAGCGATGCCAGGCCGTACAGCTCCATGGTAGAGTTCTGAAGCGGCGTGGCGGTCAGTAGAACCTTTCGGCGGCCCCGAAGGACGTCACGCAGCCGACTGCCGATGACGTTGTTGGGTTTCCAGCTGTTGCGAAGCCTGTGCGCCTCGTCCATGACGACAAGGTCGAATGTCGTCGTCCTCAGTGGCCCCTCAAGGCTCGCCGCGAGACCATATGATATCACCGAGACATGCCTGTCCGTGTCCAACGGATTCGGATCCGATGTCTTCGCCAAGCTCCGCCGATCAAGGATGGCGCAGGGCAGCCCGAATTTCTCCGTCAACTCGGCTGCCCATTGACGACGCAGGCTAGCTGGGCAGATGACCACCAGGCGGCGCTTGTGCTCTGCCCAGCTCTGCAGCAGCAGGAGGCCGGCTTCGACCGTCTTGCCCAGGCCGACCTCATCGGCAAGCAGCACGCCGGTGTCCAGTGGCGACCGCAATGCAAAGAGTGCCGCTTCGATTTGATGAGGGTTGAGGTCGATCGCCGCGTCCAGCAGCGAACGCGACAGTCGGGTGACGTCGTTGCTCTGGCTAGACCGCGTCAACTCATGAGCAAAATAGATGGCATGGAAGTTGGTGGGCATATCTCGCTCAGGCGCTGCGCAATCAACATTTTTGGTCGGCTATTATTCTCTCAGAAATCCGCCGCGCTCGCGCTAAAGAAGTTTATACCGCGCCGGGAAAATAATTGCCCAACGTCGACGCCTTCACGCTCGGCTGCGCCTCGGCTCGGGCGCCGATGGGGCGTTCGCTCCAGGCGATCACCCGCGGCGTAGTCGAGAAGGTTCCAGCCAGCCGCGACATCCCGCGGGAATGCGGCGCCGGGCACCCGCTTAATCTGCCGCTGGACCCGTTGCCCGGGAAGAGCCGGGCCAGCCGAGGTGTGGTCGCCCGGAACAATGGGCCGGAGTTATCCGGAGGTGGAGGTCGGGACCTTCCTTAACATCGTGGGGTCACTGGTTCAATCCCAGTCGCGCCCACCATCCTTTCCACCGAAATCAGCGCTTCGTAGAGAATGAACGCCGCGCCCCCGGGCAGGGTGATCTTCGGCCGGCCTGCTTGACGGGGCGGCCCGGCTGCGTGCCCGTCAGGGCGCGGCGGCTGCCGGGGGCCGCGGCTCCTCGGCGATGGCGGCGAGGGCGTCGGGGTCGCGGACGACGATGCGCCGCCGCGAGCTTTCCACGATGCCGTGCTCCTCCCATGCGCTCAGCGTGCGGCTGACCGTGTGCAGCGTGGCGCCGATCATCTCCCCCAGTTCCTGGCGGGTGATCGGGAAGTCGATCTCGACGCCCTCCGCGGTCCGCCGTCCGGCTTGGCCCAGCATGCGCAGGAGCGTGCGCGCGAGGCGCTGCTCGACGCGCTCGGTCGTGACCTCCCGCAGGCGGGTCTGGAGGTCGACCAGCCGTCCCCCGGCCAGCCGGCTGGAGGCGAGCGCGATCTTCGGATGCCGCTCGATCAGGTCCGCCATCGCGGCGGCCGGCCAGTAGATCTCCACGCTGTCGACGACCGCTATCGCGTCGGCGGGCAGCGGAATGCCCATCAGGACGGCGAGGGTGCCGTACATCTCGCCCGGACCCAGGTAGCGGAGCACGACCTGGCCCCCGTCCGGCGTGGTCTGGGAGATCTTGATCCGGCCGTCGATGACGGCGTGGCAGGTCGTGGCCGGGTCGCCCTGGACGAGCACCTGCATGTCCTTGGGCAGGCGGCGGGTATGTCCGCGGCGCACGACGTCGTCGAGGGCGTCGGCGTCGAGGCCGGAGAACAGATCGATCTTCGCGATGAGCGACCGGTCGGGCGTCAGGGGCATGGCGGCGTCAGCCTTTCGCGAAGAGACGGCGCCCGCCGGCGGCGCCCGGAAAACGATCGTGGATTTGTCGCGGCGCAAAGAGGGCAGGGGCGATCGCGCGCATCTTCCAGGTATCGGAAACAAACCGAACGAGCCCCTGGAGGGCGAAGACCATGAACACGCTGCGTACCCTGCTCGCCACGACCGCCGTCGCCGCCCTGACCGCGACGCTGCCGGCCGCAGCCCAGCCCGCCGGGACCGACGGGCACGCCGAAGCCGGCATCGCCGACATCGTCCGGCCGGCCACCGACCTTCCGGCCCCGATCGGCGCGCGCGCGCCCCGTCACCTGACGGTCGGCCTGGAGACGACCGAGGTGACCGGCCAGCTGTTGGACGGCGCGACCTACCGCTACTGGACCTACAACGACAAGGTCCCCGGCCCCTTCGTGCGCGCCCGCGTCGGCGACACCATCGAGGTGAGCCTGAAGAACGACGAAGACAGCATGATGATGCACAACGTGGATTTCCATGCCGTCACCGGTCCGGGCGGCGGCGGCGTCGCCACGACGGCGGCACCCGGCGAGACCAAGGGCTTCACGTTCAAGGCGCTCAACCCCGGCCTCTACGTGTACCATTGCGCGGTCCCCATGGCGGCCTCGCACATCGCGAACGGCATGTACGGGATGATCCTCGTCGAGCCGGAGGGCGGCCTGCCGCCCGTCGATAGAGAATACTACGTGATGCAGGGCGAGATCTACACGGAGGAGGCCTACGGCACGCAGGGCGAGCTGACCGAAAGCTTCGACAAGCTCCTGGCGGAGCAGCCCGAGTACTACGTCTTCAACGGCGCCGATAAGGCGCTGACCGGGGACAAGGCGCTTCACGCCAATGTCGGCGAGACGGTCCGCATCTATTTCGGCGTCGGCGGCCCCAACAAGACTTCGAGCTTCCACGTGATCGGCGAGATCTTCGACCAGGTCTACAGCCTCGCCTCGCTGACGTCGGAGCCGCTGCAAGACGTCCAGACGATCACGGTGCCGCCGGGCGGAGCGTCGGCCGTCGACATCACCTTCCAGGTCCCCGGCGACTACCTGCTGGTCGACCACGCCCTGTCGCGCGCCGCGCGCGGCCTGATCGGCACGATCACGGTCGACGGCCCGGTGGACACCGGGGTCTTCAAGGACCATGCGAGCCCGACCCAGGTCACGCAGATGCAGACGGCCCACTGACCCGAACCCGACGCGGGAAGGCCCGCCGGAGCGATCCGGCGGGCCTTTCGCGCGCGTCACGGCCCGAAGGCGGCGTCGCTCCACCCCGGCGGGACGCCGGTCATGTCGGGGAGCTGATGCGCGATGCCCTTGTGGCAGTCGATGCAGGTCCGCTCTCCGGTGAACAGGAATTCCTGGTGCACCCGGGCCGCCCGTGCGCCCTGCCTCGTGATGTCCATGGACTCGTCGCTGTGGCAGTTCCGGCATTCGAGGGAATCGTTCGCCTTCAGGCGGGCCCATTCGCGCTCGGCGAGGTGGCGGCGCATGTCGAGGAACTTGTCGCGGGTGTCGATCGAGCCGAACAGATGCCCCCAGACCTCCTTTGACGCCTGCATCTTGCGCGCGATCTTGTCCGTCCATTCGTGGGGTACGTGGCAGTCGGGGCAGGTCGCGCGGACGCCGGAGCGGTTCGTGAAGTGGATCGTCGTCTTCAGCTCCTCGTAGAGGTTGGCTTCCATCTCGTGGCAGCTGATGCAGAAGCGCTCGGTGTTCGTCGCCTCGAGGGCGGTGTTGAAGCCGCCCCAGAAGACGACGCCGGCGGCGAAGCCGCCGAGCGTCAGGAACCCGAGGCTGAGATGGCTGGCGGGGCTGGAGATCAGCCGCCAGGGGCGGCGAAGGAATCGGGGCAGCCTCATTCGCCGCGGCCCTCCTGCTGCCTGGAGCGCATGATCAGGGTGTCGGCGTCCTCGAACAGGTTTTCGACGACCGGCTCGGCCGTCGTCTGCGGGACGTGGCACTGCATGCAGAAATACCGGCGCGGCGACACGGAGCCCAAGGTCTGCCCGTCCCGGTCCACGTAGTGGGTGATGCTGATCATCGGCGCCTGGACCGCCTGCGTGTATTGACGGCTATGGCAGGTCAGGCACCGGTTGGTGTTCAGGTTGATCTGGTAGTCCCGGACGTTGTGGGGGATCACGGGCGGCTGTTCGGGATAGTTCCTCGCGACGCGCCGGTCGTCCGTGACCTCCGGAGGGATCGGTGGCGTGGCCGGCTCGTCCAGGAACGAGACGGGAGGGCGGAAAGGGGCGTCCGGCGCGCCCTGTCCCTGGGCGGGCAGCACCGCCGGGATCAGGAGAGGGATCGCCGCCAGCACGGCCAGGTATCGTGTCCTCATGCCTCGGCTCCTTCTCAGACGGCCTCGATCCTGACGGCGCATTTCTTGAAGTCGGTCTGCTTGCTGATCGGGTCGGTCGCGTCCAGCGTCACCTTGTTGATCAGCCTGCTGGCGTCGAACCAAGGTACGAAGACGAGGCCGCGCGGCGGCCTGTTGCGCCCCCGCGTCTCCACGCGCGTGCGCATCTCGCCGCGCCGCGAGATCACCCTCACCTCGGTGCCCCGGCGCAGTCCGCGCGCGTCGGCATCGTCGGGATGCATGTAGACGAGGGCCATCGGCACGGCCTTGTAGAGCTCGGGCACGCGCATGGTCATGGAGCCGGAATGCCAGTGCTCGAGCACGCGCCCGGTGACCAGCCACATGTCGAATTCCTCGTCGGGCGACTCGGCCGGCGGTTCGTAGGGGAAAGCGAACAGGATCGCCCGCCCGTCGGGGTTGCCGTAGAACTGGACGTCCCGGCCGGCCTCGACATAGGGGTCGTAGCCCTCGCGGTAGCGCCAGAGCGTCTCCTTGCCGTCGACCACCGGCCAGCGCAGCCCGCGCACCTCGTGGTAGACGTCGAAGGGGGCGAGGTCGTGCCCGTGATGCCGCCCGAACTCGGCGTATTCCTCGAACAGGCCCTTCTGGATGTAGAAGCCGAAATGCCGCGCTTCCGCATTCTCGTAGTCGGGATCGATGTCCGCGACCGGGAACCGGGACACCACCGCGTTTGCGAACAGAACGTCGTAGAGGCTGCGTCCCCGGTACTCGGGATGCCGGGCCAGCGTCTCCTCCGGCCAGACTTCCTCGACCGTGAAGCGCTTGGAGAACTCGACGAGCTGCCACAGGTCGGAACGCGCCTCGTCGGGTGCCGAGACGAGCTGGTGCCAGAAATGGGTCCGGCGTTCGGCGTTGCCGTAGGCGCCCTCCTTCTCGACCCACATCGCGGCCGGCAGGATGAGGTCGGCGGCCATCGCCGTGACCGTGGGATAGGCGTCCGACACGACGATGAAGTTCTCGGGATTGCGATAGCCGGGCCAGGTCTCGTTGTCGCTGTTGGGCGCCGCCTGGAGGTTGTTGTTGACCATGATCCAGTAGGCGTTGAGCTTGCCGTCCTTCAGCATCCGGTCCTGCTGGACGGCATGGTATCCGGGCTGGGCCGGCAGCAGCCCCGGGGGGAGCCGCCAGATCTTCTCGGCATAGGCGCGGTGCTCGGGATTGGCGACCTGCATGTCCGCAGGCAGGCGGTGGGCGAAGGTGCCGACCTCGCGCGCGGTTCCGCAGGCCGAAGGCTGCCCGGTCAGGGAGAAGGGGCTGTTGCCGGGCTCGGAGATCTTCCCCGTCAGCAGATGGATGTTGTAGATGAGGTGGTTCGCCCAGACGCCGCGCACGTGCTGGTTGAAGCCCATCGTCCAGAAGGACATCACCTTGACGTCGGGATCGGCGTAGAGCTCGGCCAGCGCTTCGAGCCGGTTCGCGGGGATGCCGGTCAGCTCGGCCGTGTAGTCCAGCGTATAGGTGCTGACGAACCGGGCGAACTCCTCGAAGCTGCTGGGCTGGGAGACGCCGGGGTCGCCCGCGTTGGCGGCGCGGACCTCGAGCGCGTGCTCCGGCCGCAGGCCGTAGCCGATGTCGGTCTGGCCCATGCGGAAGTTGCAGTGCTTCTCGACGAACGCGCGGTCGACGCGGCCGGTCGAGATGATGTGGTTGGCGATGTAGTTGAGGACCGCCAGGTCGGTTCCCGGCGTGAAGATCATCGGGATGTCGGCGAGTTCGTAGCTGCGGTGCTCGAAGGTCGAGAGCACGGCCACCTTGACGTGGCGGGCGCCGAGCCGCCGGTCGGTCACGCGGGTCCACAAGATGGGGTGCATCTCCGCCATGTTGGAGCCCCACAGGACGAAGGCGTCCGCATGCTCGATGTCGTCGTAGCAGCCCATCGGCTCGTCCATGCCGAAGGTGCGGATGAAGGCGACGGCGGCCGAGGCCATGCAGTGGCGGGCGTTGGGGTCGAGGTTGTTGGAGCGGAAGCCCGCACGCATCAGCTTGGACGCGGCATAGCCCTCCCAGATCGTCCACTGCCCCGAGCCGAACATGCCGACGGCCTTCGGCCCCTTCTCGCGCAGGACCCGCTTCCATTGCCGGGCCATCTCGTCGAAGGCCTCGTCCCAGGACACCGGCGCGAAGTCGCCGTCCTTGTGGAAGCGGCCGTCGCGCATGCGCATCAGCGGCTGGGTCAGCCGGTCCGCCCCGTACATGATCTTGGACAGGAAATAGCCCTTCACGCAGTTGAGGCCGCGGTTGACCTCCGCCTGCATGTCGCCATGGGTCGCGACGACCCGGTTGTCCTTGGTCGCCACCATGACCCCGCAGCCGGTGCCGCAGAAGCGGCACGGCGCCTTGGACCATTTCAGCTCCGCGTCCTCGCCGGCGACCAGGGCCGGCTGGGCCGTGGCCGGCAGGGTGATGCCGCCGGCCGCGGCGGCCGTGGCGACGGCCTGGGCCTTGATGAAGGTGCGACGGCTCAACATGTTTTTTCCTCCCTCGGCTTCGCGGTTTCAAGAAGCCGCCTCTTCGGGGTCGACGTGCTCTTCGGGGTCGACGTGGTGGAAGACCAGGACGGCGGACAGGACCCCCGGGGCCAGGCTGATCTCGGACATCCGGTCCGCGACCCAGCCCTCGTGGGGACCTTCCAGCGTCACGATCATCTTGCCGGACTGCACCGCATGGACCTCGGCGCCGGGCATCTCGGCGACGCGCGCCCGGACGGCGTCGGCGCAGTCCTGGCGCACATGGACGAGAAGGCTGGCGATGTGGACCTCAGCCGGCATCGGCGGCTCCATCGTTGCGGCGCATCGACACGACGTCGACCGGGCATGCGGACACGCAGGCGCCGCATCCCGTGCATGCCCGCGGGTCCAGGTTCGGGATGGCGATCCCTCCCGGCTCCAGCGTGAAGGAGATGGCGGCGGCCGGGCATGCGTCGCGGCAGCTTCGGCACACGACCCCTTGCCGGGCGAGGCATTTCGGGCCGATCGCCGCGACGATGTCCCAGGGGGTGCCGGACCGGTCGAAGGCGGGCTCGGGGCAGGCATCGACGCAGGCCCGGCAGAACGTGCATTCGCCCAGCGTGAAGTCGATCCGGGGAAAACCTCCGTCGCCCCGGACGAGCAGGCCGTCCGGACAGGCGCCGATGCACAGGCCGCACCGCGTGCAGGCGTCGGTGAAGCCGTCCCGGCGCGCCCAGGGCGGGCGCAGGGGCGCGGGCTCGACGCGCGAACGGCCCCGGAGCAAGGCGCGGCGCGCGGGATCGATGCCGTCTCTGATCATGGCGCGGTCATTCCGGATGTCGTCAGACGGGCGGGGGACCGGGTGGTCCGAGAATCAGTTGCGTCATCCAGACAATGAAACCATAGCCGCCGACGACCGCTACGGTGACGAAGGGCCAAATGACGACGGCCAGCAGCAGAAACATGACGATTTCACTGCGTCTCGTGGCCGAATCGGCAGGTGGATCTCCTGCCGCTTCCGGGTGATAGTCTTGGACAGATCTGTCTATCTTGTGCCGTTCCGCCATACCTCCTCCCTAAATCTCCCGAGAGGCCATGGTGATGTCTTTGTCGTTCTCGTGCAACTGCTCGCGCCACAATTCGTTCCGCAGCCTGTTGCGGTCCGAAGGCGGCCTGTGCCGCCGGGGCGGCAGAACGGGACGGAGCGGCGCATGCATCGACACATTCCTCTTGCGGTTTCGGCGGTCCTGCTCCTCGCGCACCCCTTGGCGGCGCAGGTGCGCGCCGGGACCGGGGACGCGACGGAGGGGCCCGACGGTCACCTCGTCCTGCAGGCGCTGGAACGGGCGACGTTCGAGCGGGAGGCGGCCCGGCTCGCACGGGAGCGGGCGGCGACGGAGGCGGTCCGGAGTTTCGCCGCACGGGACGAGGAGGACCACGCGGAGATGGTGGAGGCGTTGCGGCAGGTCGCCGGCGACATGGGCGTCCGGGTGCCCGTGGAGGGGAGGGACCGGGACGCGGCCGCCACGCTGGAGCGGCTGAGGACGGTCGAGGGTCCCGCATTCGACCAGGCCTACGCCCATGCGAGCGCGCAGAGCCACATGCGCCACTACAATCTCGTGGCCAGGATGGCGGCCCAGGCCCGGGACGAGGACCTCCGCCGCCTGGCCGACGCGCAGAAGACCGAGCTGGCGGAGCATCTGGACGCGGTCCAGGCCCTTCGCCGCGAGGTCTATCCGATCGTGCAGGGGCCGGTCGGCGTGATGCCCGACCAGCGGCAGCCCCCGACCGAGGCGGTGCCGCAGCGCACCACCGCCCCGTATTCCGACACGGCGGAAGGGGCGGAGCCGTAGGTGCTGACCGGTCCGCACCTACAGGACGCCGGCCAGCGGATCGGGGCCGATCACAAGCGGGTGCAGATGGACGAGGGACGCGGTGACGGCGGCGGCGAGGAGCAGCCGCCAGACGCCGATCTCCGCGGGAGCGAACCGCTCGCTTCCCGACAGGATGCGGGCGAAGGGGACGGCCCCGGCCGCGCCGCGCGGCCGGGCCAGCATGGCATTGCGCAGCAGGCTCGCCGCGGCGATCGCGGCCATGCCGACGAAGACGGCGACGGTCCTCGTCTCGCCGACGTTCAGCAGATGGACCAGGCTCCACAGCAGCACGCCGAGGCTGCCCGGCGTCGTCGTGATCCGGTAGATCCCGGCCATGCGCGACGGGTCCTGCGTCAGCCGGCACACCAGCAGCAGGATCGCGACCGGCATCGCCGCAAGCGCCGCGTACCGGCCTTCGAGGACGGGGTACCACAGCCAAGTCCCGGTCCCCGCGCTCCGGTAGGCGGCGATCACCAGGGCGAGCGCCGCCACCGAGACGAGCGAGTAGGCGGCAAGGAACGTCCCGCGGCCCAGCCTCGCCACCAGCCGTCCGCGGACCGCCGCCTGCGACGGGACGACGTGGCTCGCGACCAGGAACAGGAGGGCGGCGGACAGCATCAGCATGGGGCGTTCCTCGTTCGGATCATCACGCCGGGACGGCGCTCAGAGCTGGCCGAGCTGGTCGCCCAGGCGCTGCTTCGCCTTGTTCGGCAGCTTGCCGGCCGCCGCCTCGACGGCGGCGCGGTTGGGGGCGTCGTCGCCGACCTGGATCAGGCCGACCATGCCCATCGCGAGGTGCGGCTTGCACTGGTAGCCGTAGAGGCCGGGCACGTCGAAGGTGACGGTGACCTCCTGGTTCATCTTGCCGGCGAAGGCCTGCGCGCCGTCGGGCAGCATCGTCTTGACGCTTTCGGCGTTGTGCCCCTTGTCGGTGGGCACGAAGCGCACGGTATCGCCGGGTGCGATCTTCAGAACCGCGGGTTCGAAGACCATCATGCCTTCCGCGCCCTTGTTCAGCATCTTCACCTCGTGTTCGGCGGCGCCGGCCGCGACCGGGGCGGCGAGGGCGACGAGCAGGGCGACTGCAGGCAGGAAACGGGTCATGTCGTCGATCTTTCCATCACGCGAGGCCGACGGTGGTCCTGGCCTCTCCATGCCCGACCAGATAGGCGCATCCCGCGCCGGCTTCCTTGACCTGGCGCAAATCCCGCGCGCTTCCTGCGCAGGCCGGTGTCCGCGGTCGGTCTATTTGAGCCAGCGCAAAGCGGTGCCCATGCGATCCGGCTAGCCTGGGGGCGTCACGGGCGGATGCGGCATGCGCCGCCCGGTTGCCCGCAACGGGAGGCACGTCGTCATGACGGCAGCTTCGGTCACCGGGCCGGGAACGGCCCGCTTCGCGCTCTTCGCCTACGGCTTCCGGCCCTTCTTCCTGATTTCGGGCCTCTCGGCGGCGATCCTGGTCCCGGCATGGCTGGTGATCCTCGCAGGCGGGCTCGCGCCCGCGTTCAGCGTGCCTCCCGCCGGCTGGCACGGCCACGAGATGCTGTTCGGCTTCGTCGGGGCCGCGGTCGGCGGCTTCATGCTGACCGCCATCCCGAGCTGGACGGGAGCGCGCCCGGTGACCGGCGCGGTGCTCGCGGGGCTCGTGGCGCTCTTCCTCGCCGGCCGGATCGCCTCGCTGCCCGCGCTCGCCGCGTCGCCCGTGGCGGCCGCCGTGGACCTCGCCTTCTTTCCGGCGCTGGGCCTGGCCGTGACGGTGGCGCTGATCCGGGCGGGCAAGGCGCGCAACACCGCCTTTCTCGGCCTGCTCGCGCTGCTGACGCTCGCCAACCTCCTCGTGCGGCTGGAATGGGCGGAGGCGACGGCGGACACCGCGCGCCACGGCACGGCGCTCGCGATCGGCGTCGTCCTGATGATGATCGCCGTGGTCGGCGGCCGCATCATTCCCGCCTTCACCCGCAACGCGCTGCGCAGGCGCGACCCGGACGTCGCCATCGAGCTGGCCCCGTGGACCGATCGCGCCGCCCTGGTCCTGACCGCCGCCCTCGTCCCGCTCGACCTCGTGCTGCCGGGTAGCGCCTATGCCGGCCTCGCAGCACTCGCGGCGGCGGCGGCCCACGCCGTCCGGCTGTCCCGCTGGCAGGGGCACAGGACGCTGCACGATCCGCTCCTGTGGATCCTGCACGCGGGCTATGCCTGGCTGTGCCTGGGGCTGGTCCTGAAAGGCGCCGAGCTGACCTTCGGCCTCCCCCTCGGGGATGCGTGGCTCCACGCGCTGACGGCGGGCTGCTTCGCGACCATGATCCTGGCCGTGATGAGCCGGGCCGCCCTCGGCCACACGGGCCGCAGCCTCGAGGCCTCGCCCGGCATCACCGCCGCCTATGTCCTGGTCGTCCTCGCGGGGCTGGTCAGGACGGCGGCGCCGGTGCTCGCCCTGGCGACCGGGGGCGATGCCTACCGGCATGCGCTGGGCGCGTCCGGGCTGATGTGGGCGGCCGGCTTCGGCCTTTTCTGCATCCTCTACGCGCCGATCCTGATGCGGCCGCGGCCGGACGGCCGTCCGGGGTGAGGCCGGAGGAGCGCGCCGCACCGAGGCTCCGTCATGGGCACGGAGCCTTCGGCAGGACCGCTCAGTTGCTGGAATAGGCCTCCGCCTCCTGGCGGGCGATGGCGATCAGGTCCGATGCCGCGCAGCCGCGCGCCTGATGCATCATGATGATGTTGCGCTGGATGCCCACGAACATCGCGACCAGTTCGGGGTTCTGCGTCGCGAGGCGGGCCATGCTCGACCCGGACTGGCCCTGGGCGCCGCCCGGGGGGTGTCCCGCCTGCGTCCGCTGGCCGGCCGCGCGCAGGCCGTCATAGACCTCCTGGAAGGACCGCTCGAGAAAGCGGCAGTCGTTCTCCTCCTGCGCCGGGGTGCCGGGAGCCTGCTGCTGGGCGAGCGCGGCCGAAGGGCCCAGCGCGACCGCCGGGGCCAGCAGGGCCAGCGCCAGCAGGGTGTGTCGGACGTCCATGGAATCCTCCTGTGGTTTTCTTGCCCCGGTCCCAACAACCGGCAGGCCCGGTTCTCACCCCGTCGCGGCCGAACCCGCCGGAAGTTTGCGCCACGTCAAAGACCGGGTGGCGAGGGGCTCGTAAGGTCGGCCCGTCGGGTACGGGACCCCGTGCCCCGCGTATCGCGAACTGAAAGAAGACGAGCGATGCAAACCAAGAAGCTTTGGCTGGTCCTCGCCCTGGTCATGGCGGCTTCCTTCGCCGTGCTCGGGCTGATGGGGCGCCAGATACATCGGGAAGCGCCGCCGATGCCGACGCAGGTCGTCGCGTCGGACGGTTCGCTGCTCTACACGCAGGACGACATCCAGCAGGGCCGCCTCGCCTGGCAGTCGATGGGCGGCATGCAGGTCGGCTCCATCTGGGGGCATGGCGGCTACGTCGCGCCAGACTGGTCGGCCGACTGGCTGCATCGCGAAAGCCTCGCCCTGCTCGACCTGTGGGCCCTCAGGGATCACGGCGCCGCCTATGGCGACCTGGACTCGGGCCGGCAGGCGTCGCTGCGCGACCGGCTGACGGCCGAGATCCGGACCAATACCTTCGACCCCGCCACCGGCACCATCGTCGTCGGGACCGACCGGGCGGCGGCGATCCGGGACGTGGCCGGCCACTACGCGGCGCTTCTCGGCGACGATCCGGAGCTGGCGGGCCTGCGCGAGCAGTACGCGATCGCCAACGACGCCGTGCCCGACGCCGGCCGGCGGGCCGACATCGCCGCCTTCTTCTTCTGGACGGCCTGGGCGGCCGGCACCGAGCGGCCGGGCGACACCGTCACCTACACCAGCAACTGGCCGAACGAGCCGCTGATCGGCAACGTGCCCTCCGCGCCGAACGTGATGTGGTCGGTTCTCTCGATCGTCCTGCTGGTCGCCGGCATCGGCGCCCTGGTCTGGCATCACGCACGCACGCAGCACGAAGGCCACGTGACGCCGCCGACCGCCGATCCGCTGCTCGCGCTGCGGCCGACGCCCTCGATGAAGGCGACCGGCAAGTACTTCCTGACGGTCATCGGCCTGTTCCTGCTCCAGATCACGCTCGGCGCCGTGACCGCCCACTACGCGGTCGAGGGGCACGACTTCTACGGCATTCCGCTGAGCGAGGTGCTGCCCTACGCGGTCACCCGCACCTGGCACACCCAGCTCGCGGTCTTCTGGATCGCCACCGCGTGGCTCGCCACCGGGCTCTACATCGCGCCGGCGATCTCCGGCCACGAGCCGAGGTTCCAGCGGCTGGGCGTGAACGTGCTCTGGGGCGCGCTCGTGTTCGTCGTACTCGGCTCCATGGCCGGCGAATGGCTGGGCGTCCAGCAGGTGCTCGACCTCGACACGAACTGGTGGTTCGGCCATCAGGGCTGGGAATACGTCGATCTCGGCCGCTTTTGGCAGATCCTGCTGTTCGTCGGGCTGATGCTGTGGCTGGTCCTGGTCGGCCGCGCGCTCTGGCCGGCGCTCAAGAGCCCGTCCGAGAGCAAGCCCGTGCTCCTCGTGATGTTCCTGTCGACCATCGCGATCGGCATGTTCTACGCGGCCGGCTTCATGTGGGGCAAGCACACCCATCTCAGCATGGTCGAGTACTGGCGCTGGTGGGTGGTCCATCTGTGGGTCGAGGGCTTCTTCGAGGTCTTCGCGACGGCGGTCATCAGCCTGCTGTTCGTGAAGCTGGGCCTGGTGCGCGCCCAGACCGCCAACGTCGCGGTGCTGGCGAGCACGATCGTGTTCCTGTTCGGCGGCGTGCTCGGCACGGCGCACCACTGGTACTTCGCCGGGACCCCGGTCTCCGTGATCGCGATCGGCTCGGTGTTCTCCGCGCTCGAGGTCGTGCCGCTCGCCCTCGTCGGGGCGGAGGCCTTCGAGACCTATCGCCACACCAGGGCTGCGCCCTGGGTCCAGACCTACAAGTGGCCGATCCTGTTCTTCGTGGCGGTGTCGTTCTGGAACCTGCTCGGCGCCGGCGTCTTCGGCTTCCTCATCAACACGCCGATCGCGCTCTACTACGTGCAGGGCCTGAACCTGACCGCGAACCATGGCCACACCGCGCTGTTCGGGGTCTACGGCATGCTCGGCATCGGCCTGATGCTGTTCTGCCTGCGCGGCCTGGCGAACCGGCTGGCCTGGAACGACGGTCTGCTGAAATGGACGTTCTGGCTGCTCAACGGCGGCCTCGCCATGATGTCGTTCCTGTCGCTGTTCCCGGCCGGCATCTATCAGGCCTGGGCCAGCATCAACAACGGCATGTGGTACGCCCGCTCGCCGGAGATCATCCACTCGCCCGTGATGGAGACGCTGGTGTGGATGCGCGTGCCCGGCGACGTCGTCTTCAGCATCGGCGCGGTGGTCCTCGCGGTGTTCGCGCTGCGCCTGGTGCGGGGTCGCGGCACGCCGGTCCGCACGCCGGTCCCGGCAGCGGTCCAGCCGGCCGAATGACCTTCCCGGGGGAGGCGGCGCGCCTCCCCCGTCCCCTTTTCCTGTGCACCGGCGTTCCGGCCCGCGGCCGAGCAGGAAGATCCCAAACCGCCAGCGCGGCCCCGAGCCGCGGAGTTCCAGACGATGCGATCCGAGATCCTGACCCGCTATGCGGAACAGCGCCTGCCGAGATACACGAGCTACCCGACGGCGCCGCATTTCTCCGAGATGGTGGACGCGCGGACCTACCGGCGTTGGCTGTCGCAGGTGCCGGCGGACGCCGAAGCCTCGCTCTACCTGCACATCCCGTTCTGCCGCTCCATGTGCTGGTACTGCGGCTGCCACACGACGATCACCCGGCACGACGGGCCCGTCCTGGACTACCTGGACGCGATGCGGCGCGAGATCGCGGCGGTCTCCTCGGCGCTCGCGCACCCGCTCGGCGTCGGGCACGTCCATTTCGGCGGCGGCACGCCGACGCTCCTCCGGCCCGAGGACTTCCTGACGCTCATGGACCTGCTGCGCGACCGCTTCCGTCTGCGGCCGGACGCCGAGGTCGCGGTCGAGATCGATCCCCGCACGCTGACGCCGGCCATGACGGCCGCCCTGGGCGCGGCCGGCGTCACGCGGGCGAGCCTTGGCGTGCAGAGCTTCGACCCCACGGTCCAGCGGGCCATCAACCGGATACAGAGCTTCGAGCAGACTGCGGAGGTGACGAACGGCCTGCGCGCCGCGGGCGTGGGCGGGATCAACTTCGACCTGATCTACGGGTTGCCGCACCAGACCGTCGCCTCGTGCCTGGACACCGTCGCGCGGTGCCTGGAGTTGAGGCCCGACCGGTTCGCGGTCTTCGGCTACGCCTATGTTCCCGGCTTCAAGCCGCATCAGCGCAAGATCGACGAGACGGTCCTGCCCGCAGCCGCCGAGCGGCACGCCCAGGCCGAGGCGATCGCCGAGGCCCTCGGGGCCGCCGGCTACCGGCGGATCGGCCTGGACCACTTCGCCCATCCCGACGACCCGATGTCGCGTGCGTCGGACGCGCGGACGCTCCACCGCAATTTCCAGGGCTACACGACGGACCGCGGCGACCTGCTGCTCGGCTTCGGCGCGTCCGCCATCGGCCGCCTGCCGCAGGGCTATGTGCAGAACGCGGTCGTCCTCGGAAGCTACGCCAAGCGCATCCAGGCGGGCGAGCTGGCCACGATCAAGGGCTTCGCGCTGAGCGAGGACGACCGGCTGCGGGCCGAGCTGATCGAGCGCATCATGTGCGACTTCTCGGTGGACCTCGGCGCCGTGTGCGCCCGGCACGGCCGGGATGCCGCCAGCTTCGTCGCCGACCTGCCGGGCCTGGACCAATTGGTGACCGACGGCGTGGCCATGCTGGAGGGCGGGTCCATCCGGGTTCCCGAGTCGGCCCGTCCTCTGGTGCGGGCGGTCGCGGCATGCTTCGATGCCCATCTGCCGGTCCCGGGCCGCCGGCACGCGCCGGCCGTCTGATGCCGCGTCTTGCGCGGCGTGCGGCGGCAATCCCATTGCATGCGGTACACGCAGGTCCGTCATTCAACGAATGGGGTATGTAAAAAGGCGGAAATTTCTCGGTCCCGGCGTGGAGAACCGGTATCACGGAATCGCACCGCCAATAGAGTTGCTCAGCCTCGATGGTCCGCCGGTTCCGCCATTTGCTGGTTCGCCACGAACCGCGCCCGTCCTCGTTCCTGGCCGGGGCGAAATCCGCCCTGGGCGGCGGCCTCGCAATAGCGGCCATCGGCGGGCTGGCGAGCGCGACCGACCTGCCGATGCTGCTCGCCCCCTTCGGGGCGACCTGCGTGATCCTTTTCAGCTATCCGACGAGCTCGCCCGCGCAGCCGGTCAACGTGCTCGTCGGCTACGTGCTGGCGACGCTGGTCTGCCTGGCGCTCGGCACCTTGCTGCCGGTCCACTGGACGGCGGCCGCCCTCGGCGTCGGGGCCGTGATGCTCCTGATGGCGCTGTTCCGCACCACCCATCCACCGGCCGGCGCCCTGCCCATCCTGCTGCTTGGCGGAACTCCCGCGGCGACGCTGGTCAAGGTGGTGCCGGTGGGGGCGCTGTGCCTCGTGCTGCTTGCCGCCGCGTACCATGTCCTGCCGCCGTCGCCGGTACGGTACCCGCACCGGTGAAGGGGCGCGTGCGGGTTTGGCCTCGTGGAACCCAGGGATAAGGAGGAAGCGTTTCATGTTCAGTCACGTGACGGTCGGCTGCCGCGACCTGGAGCGGGCGGCGGCGTTCTACGATGCGGTCCTGTCGCCGATCGGGCTGCGGCGGCGCGCCGTGGCGCCCGACGGGGGACCGGCGGGCGCCGGCTGGGTGGTGCCCGGCCAGGCGTTGCCCAGGTTCTACGTCTATCTTCCGTTCGACGGAGCGCCCGCAAGCGCCGGTAACGGCGCCATGGTCGCCTTCGCCGCAGGCTCGCCGGCGGCAGTCGACGCCGCGTACGAGGCCGGCCTGGCGGCGGGTGGCACGGACGAAGGCCGGCCGGGGCCGAGGCCCCACTACGGGGACGGCTACTACGGCGCGTATCTGCGGGACCCCGACGGGAACAAGGTGCACGTCGTGCATCGGGGCGACATCCGGCCGGAACCGGGCTGACGCCTAGCCGGCCACTCCCAGGCCGAGGATCGCGGTCAGGATCAGGGCCGCCAGGAACAGCGTCTCGCCGACGACGACCGCCACCGGCCGCCAGCCGACGGCCACCAGCTCCCGCATCGACGTCTTGACGCCGAGCGCCCCGATCGCGGCCACGAGGGACCAGCGCGAGACCTCCGCCAGGCCGTGCGCGACCGGGGCCGGCATCAGGCCGGCGCTGTTGACCAGGACCAGGGCGAGGAACGCCAGGAGGAACCCCGGCGGCATGGGCACCCGGAACCCGCTTCCGGACCCGGTCCGGCGCTGGAAGCCGATCATGAAGCACATGACGACGGGGGCCAGGAGCGCGACGCGTACGAGCTTGACGATCGTCGAGGTGTCGCCGGTCTCTACCGATATCATGTAGCCGGCGCCGACGACCTGCGCCACGTCGTGGATCGTCGCCCCCAGGAAGACCCCGGCCTGCGCATGGGTCAGCCCCAGCGCGGTCGCGACGGGCGGGTACAGGATCATGGCGACCGTCGACAGCGTCGTGACGAGTGCCACGGTCAGGATCAGGTTGCGTTCGCCGTGCTGCCCGCGCGGCATGGCCGCCGACAGCGCCATCGCCGCCGAAGCGCCGCAGATCGCGACCGAGCCGCCGGACAGGAGCCCGAAGTTCCGCTCGATCCCGAGCAGGCGGGCCAGCAGCCAGCCGCACAGGATCGTGCTGCCCACCCCGGCGAGGACGCAGGCGACGGTTTCCCAGCCCAGCGCCGCGATCTGGCCGGCCGTGATCCTGGCCCCGAGCAGCGCGACGCCCGCGCGCAGCACGACCCGCGCCGTGAAGTTGATCCCCGGCACCGCGCGGCCGTCCTGCGAAAGGAAATGGAGCGCCATGCCGAACAGCAGGGCGTAGAGAAGGGTGGGCCCGCCGTAGTGGTCGGAGATGAAGGTGCTCGCGAGCGCGATGGTGACGGCGACCAGAAAGCCGGGGCTCGTCTCGGCGAGCCGCGTTCGGCACGCCTGGATCGAAGCGCCCATTCGGGCGCCGACCGGATGTTCGAGCATCATGTCGTCCGTCGTCGCGAAAAAAGGGAACGGGGCGAAAAGGGAACGGGAAGGGCGCCGCCGCAGGGCGGAGGAGGGGCGGAGGAGGGGACGAGGCGGGCGCGGTGCCCGCCTCGCCCCCGTCGCGCCGATGCGGTCGTGGCGTGGAGCGGGCCGCGCTCAGACGGGATTCTGCGGGCGCATGTCGGACGGATCGATGCCGGCGACGACGACCGGCTTCTTCATGGCGTCGCGCCGGAAGGGCTCGCCGAGCTCCTGGTTGAGGATGATCTCGACGAAGGTGGTGATCCCGTTCGCCTGGTCGCGGACGGCGTTCCGCAGGGCCTCGGTGACCTCCTCCTGGGTCGTCGCCGTGACGCCCTTGAGACCGCAGGCCTCGGCGATCTTCGCGTAGCTGAGGCTCGGGTGGAGTTCGGTGCCGACGAAGTTGTTGTCGTACCAGAGCGTCGTGTTCCGCTTCTCCGCGCCCCACTGGTAGTTGCGGAAGATCACCATGGTGATGGCGGGCCATTCCTCGCGGCCGATCGAGGTCATCTCGTTCATGGAGATGCCGAACGCGCCGTCGCCGGCGAAGCCGATCACGGGCGCGTCCGGACAGCCGATCTTCGCGCCGATGATGGCGGGAAAGCCGTAGCCGCACGGCCCGAACATGCCCGGCGCCAGGTATTTGCGCCCCGCCTCGAAGGTCGGGTAGGCGTTGCCGATCGCGCAGTTGTTGCCGATGTCGGTCGAGATGATGGCGTCGGCCGGCAGGGCGGCCTGGATCGCCCGCCAGGCCTGGCGCGGCGACATGCGCTCGGCGTCGCGCTCGCGCGCCTCGACGTTCCAGCGCGTGCCGGGATCGTCGTCCTCGTGGTCGAGGGAGGAGAGCATCTGCAGCCAGGCGGACTTGGTCTGGTGGATGAGCGCCTTGCGCCCCTCGCGCCCCTGGTCGCCGGCCGCCGGCGAAAGCTGTTCGAGGATCTGCCGGGCGACCTGCCCGGCGTCGCCGCAGATGCCGACCGACACCTTTTTGGTAAGCCCGATGCGGTCGGGATTGATGTCGACCTGGATGATCTTCGCGTCCTTCGGCCAGTAGTCGATGCCATAGCCGGGAAGGGTCGAGAACGGGTTCAGGCGCGTACCCAGCGCCAGCACGACGTCGGCCTTGGCGATCAGCTCCATGGCGGCCTTCGAGCCGTTGTAGCCGAGCGGGCCGACGGCGAGGGGATGGCTGCCGGGGAAGGCGTCGTTGTGCTGGTAGCCGCAGCAGACCGGGGCGTCGAGCCGTTCGGCCAGCGCCATGGAGTCCGCGATCGCTCCGCCGATGACCACGCCCGCGCCGTTCAGGATCACCGGGAACCGCGCCTGCGACAGCAGCCTGGCCGCCTCGGCGACGGCCTGCCGGCCGCCCGACGGGCGTTCGAGGCGCACGATCTGCGGCAGCTCGACGTCGATGACGTGGGTCCAGTAGTCGCGGGGGATGTTGATCTGGGCCGGGGCGCAGCCGCGCCAGGCCTTCTCGATCACCCGGTTCAGGACCTCCGGCACCCGGGACGGATCGCGCACCTCCTCCTGGTAGCAGACCATCTTCTCGAACATCGCCATCTGCTCGACTTCCTGGAAGCCGCCCTGGCCGATCGTCTTGTTGGCGGCCTGCGGGGTCACCAGAAGCATCGGCGTATGGTTCCAGTAGGCCGTCTTTATCGAGGTCACGAAGCCGGTCACGCCGGGGCCGTTCTGGGCGATCGCCACCGCCATCTTGCCGGTCACCCGGCTGTAGCCGTCGCAGATCAGCGCGGCGTTGGTCTCGTGCGCGCAGTCCCAGAACGTGATGCCGGCCTTCGGAAAGAGGTCGGAGACCGGCATCATCGCCGAGCCGATGATGCCGAAGGCGTGCTGGATGCCATGCATCTGGAGGACTTTGACGAAGGCTTCCTCGGTCGTCATTTTCATGGCGGCTACCTTTTTGCTGTCGGGCTTTTGCTGTCGGGAGGTGTTGGCGGCGTGGCGATGACGGCGCGCGGACTACAGGTACTCGTCCTTCAGCTGGTACCAGAGATAGAGCATCCGCTGCCCCATCCGCCGGAACGGCGCGAAGACGTGGCCGGGCAGCTCGGACCGGAAGATCGGCAGGTCGAGCGCCGGGTCCTGGACGCCCGCAACGCGTTGCGCCATGCGCCGGCCCGCCTGCGCCGAATACATCACCCCGTTGCCGCCGTAGCCGAGCGCGTAGTACAGCGTCTCCGCCGGGTCGGGTTGATGGATGCGGGGCATCATGTCGTGGCTGACGTCGACCCAGCCCCACCAGGAGTAGTCGATGTCGATCCCCGCCAGCGCCGGCAGCTTGCGGGCCAGGCCGTCGGTCAGGACCTTCAGGTGGACCGGGTTCGCCGCCTCCGAGCCGGTGACCGCGGCACGGCTGCCGATCTGCATGCGCCGGTCGGGCAGCAGACGGTAGTAGAAGCGCAGCACGCGCGTGTCGGTAATGACCTGGTGCGTCTTCAGCCCGCAGGCCTCGATCTCGCCGGCGGTCAGGGGCCGCGTCACCATGGAGTTGGACAGGATCGGCATCACGCGGTTGCGCAGGCGCGGATGCAGCATCTGGGCGGTGTAGCCGCCCGTCGCCACGGCCACGGCCCGGGCCCGGACCACGCCGCCGGGCGTCCTGAGGTGATGGACGCCGTTGCTGGTGGTCCAGCCCGTGACCGGGCTGGAGGGATGCACGGTCGCGCCCAGTTCCCGCGCCCTGCGCAGGTAGCCGTGGGCGAGCTTCAGCGGATGCACGCCGATCCCCTCGGGCTCGTGCTGGGCGCCCACGGCCTCCGCTTCGTTCACGAAGTCGCGATGCAGCTCGTCGCGGGTCAGCATGCGGGCGCCGTAGCCGAAGACCTCGTTCAGGACGCCGGTCTCGGCGGTCAGCTTGGCCAGCGCCTTCCGGTTATGGGCGACGTAGAGATGGCCGCCCGCCTGCGGGTCGCAGTCGATGTCCGCGACGAGGGCCTTGAACGTGTCGAAGGCATCCAGCACCTCGGCGTGCATGCGCCTGGCGACGTCCACGCCCCAGCGCTGGATCCATTGCGACCGGGACAGGCGTCCCGACGCCGCCTGCGCCTGTCCGCCGTTGCGGCTCGTGCAGCCCCAGGCCACGCGGTTGGCCTCCAGGACGGTCGCCTTGATCCCGTGCTCGCGGGCCAGGAACAGCGCCGTCGAAAGCCCGGTGAAGCCGGACCCGATGATGGCGACGTCCACGTCCATGTCGCGGGTGACCGGTCCGTCGTCCGGGGGCGCCTCGCCCGCCGTCGCGACCCAGTAGGTGGGCGCGTAGTCCTGGCCGTGGCCGGGGACCGGGCCGACCAGGGGATCGTAGAGCGGGTCGTAGCGCGCCCAGGTGCCGCCGGCCGCCGCGCGGGGAGTTTCTGCCTGGATTGCATGGGCTTGCATGATGGGGCTCCGGGTGGACGGCGGGGGTCAGGCCTTGAAGCTGGGCCGCTGCTTGCGGAACGCCCGCTTGCCGGCCACGCGCGGGCCCTCGAAGGTGAAGAGGTCGACGCCCTCGGCCTCGGTCCGCATGCCCTGCCGGTCGGTCCCCGTGAACGTCCATTCGGAAAAGGCGCGGTCGCCGGCGATCGTGTGGCGCGTCACTTCCCAATGCGCGTCGGGCATCCCGGCCCACACGGCCGCGAAGGCGTCCCGGACCGCGCGTCCCTGGATGCGCGTCCCGTGGACGTCGGACCCTCCGACGGTATCGAAGACGCAGTCCTCGGTCATGCGGGCGACGACGGCATCGGCATCGTGTCTGTTGAACGCTTCGAAGATCTCGACAAGCGTCGCGTGGCGGTCGGTCTCGATTGACATGACGTTATTCCTTGGGCCTGCTGTGCATCCCACTGCCGCGGAGCCGCGACGGATGTATTCTGTTGTCGTGGGAATTTACGGGCGGGGCGGGGTCGGCGGTTAGAGCCAGCTTGGGATCAAGCATTGCGCCAGAGAGGACGGCGTCGGCTCACGGGGTGCTCACGGGGTGCTCACCGGGCGTTGGCCTGCGCGACCGTCACCACGATCATGCGGAAGACGTCGTCCGCCGTGCAGCCGCGCGAGAGGTCGTTGGCGGGCTTCGCGAGGCCCTGCAGGACCGGGCCGATCGCCTTGGCCTTTCCCAGCCGCTCGGCCAGCTTGTACCCGATGTTGCCGGCATTCAGGTCCGGGAAGATCAGCACGTTCGCCGCGCCCGCGCCCATGCCCGCGGTCCCCGATCCGGTCGTCTTGCGCGCCCGGATCTCGGGTATGAGGCTCGCGTCCAGCTGGATGTCGCCCTCGATGGCCAGGTCCGGCCTCGCCGCGCGCGCGAGCGCGGTGGCGGTCGCGACCTTGTCGACGAGGGGATGGCTGGCACTGCCGCCGGTCGAGAAGGACAGCATCGCCACCTTCGGCTCCAGATGCAGAAGGTCGCGCGCGCTGTCGGCCGAGGCTATGGCGATCCGGGCCAGTTCCTCGGCGTCGGGCGAGACGTTGAGGCCGCAGTCCGCGAAGATCATCGCGCCCTTCAGGGCGTCGTGATGCGGCTCGCACAGCATCATGATGAAGAAGCTGGAGACGAGGCCGCTGCCGGGCGCCGGGCCGATCACCTGCAACGCCGCCCGGACCGTCGCCGCCGTCGTCGCTACGGCGCCGCCGACGCAGCCGTCCGCCTCGCCGAGCCGCACCATCAGGGCGGCATGGTAGAGGGGATCGCGCGCGACCTGCGCCGCCGCTTCCGGCGTCATGCCCTTGGCCTTGCGCAGCGCCAGCAGTTCCTGCGCGTAGCGCTCCAGATGCGGGGCGGTCGCGGGATCGACGACCCGGAGCGCCAGGCCGTCGCCGCCGCCCTGCCGCTCGAGATGCTCGCGGACGGCGGATGCCGGCCCGATCAGCGTCACCTCGGCCACCCCGTCGCGCAACGCGCGCAGGGCGCCCTCGACCACGCGGGGATCGTCGCCTTCGGCCAGGGCGATGTGGCGCGGCCGGTGCCGCGCGCGGGCCAGTAGATCGTCGAACGGCTTCATCGGTCTCTTCCTGCGGGGAGCCGCTTTACGAGTAAGGCCGATCGCGTGGAAGCATCTAGCACCAGTTCCGCCCAATCGTTGGACCACGCCGCCCCAGTCGTCGGAGCACGTCGTCGAGAACATTGACGGGCACAGCCGCCCGACCCGATGATCGTGCGGTAAAGTACGCTGCGACTGGGGATGCGATGTCTACGGAGCGCCGGATCAATTCGGCGGAGTGGGACCGGTTGTTCGTCCGCAGCGAGGCGACGGGTCGTTCCTTGCAGACGCGCGTACGGGAAATGATCGTCGCGGCCATCGCCGAGGGCTGGCTGCGGCCGGAAACCCCGTTGCCGTCCAGCCGGGCGCTCGCGGACTGTCTCTGCGTCGCGCGGAACACGATCCTCCTGGCGTACCAGCAGCTCGTGGACGAGGGCGTGCTCGAATCCCGGGCCCGGAGCGGCTACTTCGTGTGCCCGCAGGCGAAGCCGATGCGCCCCGACATGGCAGGGCGGGACGAGCCGTCCGGCGCCGGCGTGGACTGGAGCGCCAGGCTGCGCGCGTACCCGTCGCGCCAGCGCAACATCGCCAAGCCGCGCGAATGGAGCTCGTATCCCTATCCGTTCATCTACGGACAGTTTGATCCGGCGATCTTCCCGGCGAACGACTGGCGCGAATGCGTCAGGCAGGCGTTGAGCGTGCTGGAGATCCGCGGCTGGGCCGCGGACATGATCGACGGCGACGACGTGTACCTGATCGAGCAGCTGCGCACCCGCGTCCTGCCGCGCCGCGGCATCTGGGCCGGTCCGGACGAGGTGATGGTCACGCTCGGCGCGCAGCAGGCCCTCTACATCCTCGCCCATCTTCTGGTCGGCCGGGACGACGTGGTCGGGATCGAGGACCCGGGCTATCCCGACGCGCGCAACATCTTCCGCCTGCGCACGCCGCACGTCGTGCCGGTGCCCGTCGACGACGAGGGCGCCATCGCCGACCGGATACCCGATGCCTGCTCGGTCCTGCTGCTGACGCCGGCCCGCCACTGCCCGACGGGCGTTACGCTCTCGGCCGCGCGGCGGGCGTCGCTGCTGCAGCTTGCGGCCGAGCGGGACATCCTGCTGATCGAGGACGACTACGAAAGCAATTTCGGGCTCAGCTCCGACGCGGCATCCACCTTGCGGGCCCACGATCCGTCGGGGCGGGTCTCCTATGTCGGCAGCCTGTCCAAGACGTTGGCGCCCGGCCTGCGGCTCGGCTTCATCGTCGGAGCGCCCGACCTGATCCGCGAGGCCCGCGCGCTGAGGCGCCTGATGATGCGCCACCCGCCGACCAACAATCAGCGCGCGATGGCGCTGTTCCTGGCCCTGGGGCATTTCGACCGCCACCTGCGGCGTTGCGTCGACGTGCTGACGGAACGCGCCCTCGTGATGCGGTCGGCGCTGGCCGAGCACATGGACGGGTTCGAGTGCCGCTTCGGCACGGGCGGATCGAGCGCCTGGGTCCGCGGACCGGAAGGCTTCGACAGCCGCCGCCTCGCCGCCGGGGCGCGGGACGCCGGCGTGCTGATCGAGCCTGGGGACGTGTTCTTCCTCGACGACCAGCCGCCGCTGAACTTCTTCCGGCTGGGGTTCTCCGCGATCCCGACCCACCGCATCGAGGCAGGGATCGAGCTGCTCGGCCGGCTGGCACGCGCCGCCGAACAGTCGTCGCCGGTGCCGGAGCGGCCCGCCTCGTCCGGCGCGGCGCTGGATGCCGCCCATCGCGCCGTGAGCGGGTAAGGCCCGCGCGGGCCGTCGCCGGGCGGCTACGGTCCTCCCGCGATTTCCAGGATCGCCTTCGCGCCGCTCGCGACGGCGACCGCCGCCAGCAGCACGAGCGAGACGGTCCGGTGCGCCCGGCCGGCAGCCCCCGCGAAAAGGCGCTCCCCGAGCCATGTGCCGGCCAGCATGGCGGGAAAGCCCGCCAGGGTGAGCGGGACGAGGCCCGGTTCCAGCAGGCCGGCGGCGAGCAGGCTCGCCGCCGCTGCCGCGGAGGTGGCGGCGAAGAACACCAGGAGCGAAGCGCGGACGGTCTCGGGCCTCAGCGCGGAGGCCATGTAGTAGGCGACCACCGGCGGCCCGGGCATGGCGGCGAGGCCGTTGAACACGCCCGCGGTCAGCCCCACGAGCGCCGCCGTCCTGCCGAGGGGCGGCGCGCGCAGGCTGAAGCCGAGCGCCAGGGCGGCGATGGCGAGCGCGCAGACCGCCGAAATGGCGAGCCGGGCGACCCCGGCCGGAAAGCTCGCGAGGGCCAGGACCCCGGCCGGGGACCCGATCGACGCTCCGGCGATCAGCCATCGCAGCGACGGCCAGTGACAGCGGCGTCCGTGCCGCGGCAGGTCCGTCAGGCCGCCGCACAGCTGCAGGGCCACCGCCAGCGGGACGGCCTCGCCGGGGGGCATCACCAGGCTCAGGAGCGGCACCGCCGCGATGGCGAAGCCGAACCCCGCGAAGCCGCGCAGCACCGCAGCCGCGAGGACCACCGCGACGGCGGCCCCGGCCGTCCCGGGGTCGAAGCCTTTCCAGGCCGGCAGGTCCGCCATCATCTCGGGGATCATCTACCGCGCCTCGCGGACCGAAAGGCCGGCGGGGGCGCCGTCAGAAACCCATCTGCCGCGGCAGCCAGAGCGCGATCCCGGGAAAGAACGCGATCAGGAAGACCGCGATGATGTTCATGATCGTGAAGGGGATGATCTTGACGAAGATCCGCTCGATGCTGGTGTTCGAGACGCCGGAGGAGACGAACAGGTTCTCTCCCAGCGGCGGCGTCTGGAAGCCG
>NZ_DASYHS010000067.1:0-23431 GCF_035998295.1 Arenibaculum sp.
GATGGCCGCCTGGCGCATGGCGGCCTCGCCCTGCCCGGCCGCCTCGGCCAGACGCTCCTGGGCCGTTGCCTGCAAGTCGAGCTGATGCGTCAGCTGCGTGAGCGCCTGGGTATGGGCGGCGGTCGCCAGGGCCTCGGCAGCGTCCAGGCGCTCCCTGCGTTCCTTGTTGGTCAGCAACTGGCCCGACAGTTCGATCTCGGTACGAGCCCGGGCGAGGTACCTGTCGCGCTCCAGCCCGAGCATGGTTGCCGCCGCGGTTTCCTCTTTCGCCAGCTTGACGGCCTTCTCGGTCTCAGTCCTCAGTGTCGTACGCGCGTTGGTGACGCGCTCGAGTTGCAATGCCAAGGAGGCGTCGGTATTGGGCGTTTGCAGAGGATGTGCTTGTTGGCCAAGGTGAATCGCAGCGGCATCGGCCCGCCGATCCCTGACGTTCTGTCCCACCAGCGCAGCCTGCTCTCTTGCCTGAGCACGCTCGCGCCAGAGAGGTTGCAGCTCCGCATTGTTCTGCTGCAGCTTGTCTTGGAAATCGATGCTGGCATGAGAGGCATAACGAGCATCGATCGGAACATGTTCTGGTGGGATAGGCTGACCGCCGGTCTCCCCGGCCAGTCGCTGTTTCTCCAACTCTTGTCCGGTCAAGAGCTGCTGCCGCTCCCTCTCCAGACGGGCAATAGCTTGACTGGTTGTTTCCAGTGTTGTCACCTGCCCGAGGGCATCGAAGGCGTTGCTTGATGCTCGTCTTACGTATTCAAGGGCGCTTGCCAGAGATGGCACATCGTTCTTGGCGAGATTCCGAATGTGACGACCGAAACGATCGAGCAGTATCTCTTGTGCTCTTGTCGTATTGCCTTGGCTTGTCAGAGTTCGGATGAGCTGAAGTGATTGCGTGTCGAGAAACGCATAACTCTGCTGTAATTCTAAGGATCCTCTGGATGGATCTGCAAATATTCTGGCAAGATCCACCGAGCTTTTGTCCAAATTCTGGCCAGTTACTGTCGCATAATCTTTCGAGAGAGAAATCAATCCCTCAAGTACGGTTCCGCCGATCTGTCCCGTTCGGAGCGTATCGGCCTGGATCTGGCGGGCCGTGCGTACAGAGATTCCCCCAGCCTCTGCGGCCCTTTGTGCGATCGCCTCAAGATCACTGAGCGACAGGCCTGTCGCCCCTCCAAATGACCGAGTAGCCATCTCTACTTCTTGGAGAGACGATCGATAGGATTGGTTGGCGGCGACCAGCACGCCCACCCCCGTGGCCACCGTACCTACCGCCATCCCCAACGGCAGAACCGCTGGCGGAATCCTGCTGACGAGATTCCGGACGGCACCGAACGTTTCGATGATCTGGGTACCCTGTTGTAAGAGGTCCGTGAACGGCTTGATGCCTTCGGAGAGCGACGAAACGACGTTCTCGTTCGCGGCCCCGAACTGCCGGGCGCCGGCCGCCGCCTCCTCGTAGGCGGTCCGTGCCCTGGCAAGGGTCGCGTAGTAGTGGTTCTGGCCGATCGTCCCGGTTCTCAACGCACGGTCGAGCTGCTCCGCCTGCTGCTGGAAACTGCGGGCGGCGCGGGCCGCCGAGGCGAACCGCTGCTCCAGCTCGGCCGCGCCCCGGGCCGCCTCGGCCGTCCGCCGGTTCAGCCCGAGGAGGTCCCGGGTGGCGTCCTCGGCCGCACCGGCCAACTCCGCAAGGCGCAGCCCCGCGCCGGCGGCGGCGCGAGCGGCCTGCTCGGCGTCGTCGCGCAGCCTCCTCAGCTCCTCGCTGCCCGCGCGGATGGCACCGACATCCGCGACCAGGGTCATGCCCACCACTTGGCTCATCTCTCGCTCCATGCCTCCAAGGCCGCGTGCTCCATCACCTGCAGGCCGCGCACGAGGTCGGGGGTGACCTCGATGCCCAGCATCGCCAGGCCGGCGCGCACGCCCTCGTAGTCCAGTCCGGTACGCATCAGCCCGCCTCCTTCCAGTCCGCCGACCCAAACCGTCCGCCACTGGGTGGCGACCGCGCAGAAGGCCAGCACCACCGGCCAGTTCTCCGGCCATACCGGGACGCCGGTCCGGTCTCGTGCGGCGGTCCGTTCCGCGAGCGCCGCCAAGTCGTCGTCCGACGCGCCGAGCCGGCGGATGTCGTGGAGGTCGTCCTCGTCGATCGCCGCCGGTGGGCCGCGCACCCAGGCGCGCGCGGCCTGGATCAGTTTCCCCGCTTGCGCGCCTGCACCTGCTCGCCGGAGATGCTGCGGCGGTAGGCCTCGGTCAGGGCCGCCAGGGCGAAGGGGTTGTCGAGCATCGCCTCGAGGTTCTCCTCCGTGAACGGCAGGTCCTGGCCGTCCTCGCCCTTGACCTCGCCGTCGCGCCAGCCCGCGAGCACCTCGCGCATCATGTCCTTGTCGCCGGTCCACTGTTCGCCGCGCAGCTGCGCCTGATCGGCCGCCTTGAGGAGGGCGCGGGACCGTTCGACCGGCAGCGACCGGAACACGGCGTGGAAGCGGTGGACGACGTGCTGGCCGGGGATGCGGGCGTTCGGCACCTTGGCATCGACGGGGAACTCGTATGTCTCTTCGCGGCGAAGGACGAACATGGGAAATGTCTCCGTGATCGAGTGTTAAAGCGTGTCCAGGGGCGCGGCCGGTCCGCCCGCGGGCGGACCGGCCGCCGGCTCAGCGGCCGGCTCAGCGGATGGTGATGGTGACCTCGTCGTCGCCGGCATCCGTCGGCGCGAAGATGAGCGGCGTCGTCAGGTGCGCGATGCCCTGGACCTCGGTGTAGCCGGGGCGGCCGAGCTGGACTTCCGGCGCCGTGATCTCGATCACGTTGCCGGCCCCCGAGCCGTGGACGAGCGACAGCGGCACGCGGGCGTGGGAGGTCGCCAGCGCGAAGACGTCCTTGGTGCCGAGCGCCGGTGCCTCGATGTTGCAGCTGCCCCGGGTCTGGCGGTCGGTGATGACGATCGCCTCCTGGCCGACGAGGAAGCGGCCCTCGACCTGGTTGGCGAGATCCAGCTCGAACTCCTGCATCACCGCCTGGTAGCCGTCGATCGTGAAGGCGGGGGTGTTGGCGTCCGAGATCTCCTGGGGGTCCATGAACGCGCTGAAGTCCGCCGCCGGAAGGGCCGTCGCCGAGGGGGCGACGAAGAGCCCCTTGAAGGAGAAGACGAATTTCGGGATCTGCCCGGCCTGGACCCGCAGCGTGACGTTTCCGCGGGCTCCGAGGAGCTGGTGGAGCGTGCCGTCGAGATTGAAGTGGATCGACGCGCTCTCGTGACCTTCGGACACCGGCCGGTACACGACTTTCTCGCTTCCCGGGGTCGCGTCGAGGGTCTGCGACAGGGCGCAGGCACGCAGCAGCGGGCCGTATGCGGGCGCCGTCCCCGCGGCGCCCGAGCCGGCCGCCTCGACCTCGAACTGCAGCGACACGTGCTTGTTGACCAGGATCTGGGGCTGGCCGCCGAAGTGGGGCCGCTCGAGTTCGCGGGTGATTTCCTGGCCTTCGATCGGCGTCAGCTGGACCTTGGTCGCCAGAATGGCGTTGGCCGCTCCGGTCGGTGCCGCGTCGGCCCCATAGCTTGTTTCGACCTTGGCCGTGATGACCTTCTTGCGCCATTTCAGCATGAACGTCTTCTCCTGGTTGGAACCGGCCTCGGCCGGCGGGTGGGCTGGGCCGGAGGTTCCGGCACGCTGGAAAGAAAGGGGATCGGTGTCGGCTACTCGACGTGGCGGGTGTGGAGCGTGAGGTCGACGCGGTGGCAGGGAATGCCCGCGAACGCCGCGGGCTCTCCGGCCTCGACCAGGGCGCCGGAGGCGGTCTCGCCGTCCGGCTCCGCGACGGAGCCGAGGATGCTGCCGCCCAGCGTCTCGTCGGCGGCGAGGCCGGCGCGGATCGCCTCGACGAGGCCGTCGAGCACGATCTCGCTCGCCCCGGCGTCGTCGATCTCGACCAGGCCGGTGATCCGCCAGCTATGGGTGACGATCCGGCGGCCGAGCGTGGGCGATGCGTCGCGGGTGGCGACGCGCCGCAGGTACCAGCCGCGTACACGGGCCGCCGGGTCGCCTTCGGGCCAGGCATGGAGGGCCTGGAGGTCAGTATCGCTGACGGCATGGCGCTGGCGGTCGTGTACGCGGCCGATCTCGGGAATGGAGTTCAGCACGTCGAGGATGGCGGCGCGGATCTGGGCGAGCCTGCTCATCGGGTGGCTCCCGGAGCGGCTCGCGAGGCGGAGGCGGAATGGGGAAGGCGCGGTGCCACTGTCTGTCCCTCGATCGCGGTGCCGGGCTTGCTAGCCCGTTCGGATGGAGAGAACTTAGCCAGAACGGATTAGGATGATCATCCGGAAGGACTTCCGGTGCGGACAGGCTGCGCGCAACGAAAAAGGCCGGCGGATTTCTCCGCCGGCCCGTCCGGGTGTCGTTGCCGTGGAGCGCCGCGTCAGGCGGAGGCGCGTCCGGAGTTGCGGATCATGCGGACGTAGCGTGCCGAGCAGCCGAGATCGCGTGCGATCTCCGCCGTTCCGCCTTCCGCCTCCACGATGGCCTGCTTGAGCTGGTGCCGGGTCGTCAGCACGGGGATCTCCGGCGAGGTGCCGCCGAAACGCCCCGCGAGCATCCTGGCGGCGTCGAGCCCGATCACGCCGACCAGCACGTGGCCGGGCTTCGGGCGCTTCGGAAAGTAGCACGTGACCCCGCCGAAGCGCGCGACCAGCCTGAGCGCCACCTCGGGCGAGGTGAGTGCCGCGATCTCGGCCAGGAGCGGCGGCCAGCCCCGCCTGTCGATCTCGGGCAGGGGCGCCGGAGCGGGTCTTGGGGGCGGGGCGGACGGCGTCATCGGCATCAACCTCTCCATGGACTTCACGAACGTGAAGAATATAGTCACGTATGTGAAGGCGTCTGTCAATTACGAACGTGCTGCCGAGCTTGCGCAGGGGCGTGAAGCGCGCTACGTTCGTAGAAGAACAAACGATTCAAGCCGGGTAAGACAATGGTCCGGAGAAGAAGGATCACACGGCTGCAGTGGGGAGCATGAACGTGGGATTGGATCTCGATCCGGCTTTCGTTGATCGCATAAACGTGCTCGTCGAACGGGCCGGCGGCGCCGCATCGCTGGCTCGCGCCTCGGGTCTCTCGGAAGGGGTGATCGCGAAGTACCGGCGAGGCGAGAGCGACCCGTCGCGCGCGCGGCTCGTCGCGCTGGCGGCCGCCGGCGGGGTGTCGGTGGAGTGGCTCGCGACAGGGCGGCGGGCGGCGCCGTCCGACCCCGTGGCCGCGCAGGCCGAGGAGCCCGCCGCCTTGAAATACGAGATGGAGGCGGGCTTCGAGGATCCCCGCGGCATCGCGATGTTCGCGCATGCCGACCAGCTCGGACCGGAGTTCGTCCTCTTGCCCCGCTACGAGGTGAGGGCGGCGGCCGGCGGCGGCGCGCTGGTCCATTCGGAGCAGGTGGTCGACCACCTCGCCTTCAAGTCCGACTGGGTTCGCCACCGCCTGCGGCGCAACCCCGCGCATCTGGGGCTGATCGAGGCGATGGGCGATTCGATGGAGCCGACGATCTCCGACGGCGACCTGCTGCTGGTCGACTTCTCGGAGAACAAGGTCAAGGACAACGCGATCTACGCGCTGTCCGCCGACGGCGACCTGATCGTCAAGCGCATCCAGCGCAATCCCATCACCGGATCGCTGACGATCATCAGCGACAACCCCCGCTACCAGCCCATCGTCCTCGAGGGCCACGAGGCGGCCCGGCTGCGCGTCGTCGGCCAGGTCTGCTGGCACGGCGGGCTGATATGAGCCGCCGCCGGGCCGGGGCGGCAGCCTCCCGCATCACAGGATGAACTTCGACAGGTCGCTGTTCTTGGCCAGGTCGGAGACGTGGCGCCGGACGTAGTCGGCATCGACGGCGACCGTGCGGCCGCCCATCTCCGAAGCGTTGAAGCTGACTTCCTCCAGCAGGCGCTCCATCACCGTGTGCAGGCGGCGCGCGCCGATGTTCTCGACCGAGCCGTTGATCTCGGCCGCGAGGCGCGCCAGCTCGTCGATGGCGTCCTCGGTGAAGTCGAGGTCGACCTCTTCGGTCTTCAGCAGCGCCTTGTACTGCTTGATCAGGCTGGCCTCGGGTTCGGTCAGGATGCGGCGGAAGTCCTCCTGCGTCAGGGCCTTCAGCTCGACCCGGATCGGCAGGCGGCCCTGCAGCTCGGGCAGCAGGTCGGAAGGCTTGGCGAGGTGGAAGGCGCCGGACGCGATGAACAGGATGTGGTCGGTCTTGACCGTGCCGTGCTTGGTCGCGACGCTCGTCCCCTCGATCAGGGGCAGCAGATCGCGCTGTACGCCCTCGCGCGAGACGTCGGCGCCGCCGCGGTTCTCCGAACGCGCGGAGATCTTGTCGATCTCGTCGAGGAAGACGATCCCGTTCTGCTCGACCGACTGGATCGCCTCGGCGACGACCTTCTCCTGATCGAGCAGCTTGTCGGATTCCTCCGCCATCAGCACGACATAGCTCTCCGAGACGTTCATCCGCCGGGTCTTGGTGCGGCCGCCGAACGCCTTGCCGAAGATGTCGTTGAGGTTGAGCATCCCCATCTGGGCGCCGGGCATGCCCGGGACGTCGAAGGTGGGCAGCCCGCCCATGCCGCTGTCGGCGACCTGGATCTCGATCTCGCGGTCGTTGAGGACGCCTTCGCGCAGCATCTTGCGGAACTTCTGGCGCGTCTCGGGGCTGGCGGTGTTGCCGCACAGCGCGTCGATCACGCGCTCCTCGGCGTGCAGCTCCGCCTTGGCGGCGACCTCCTTGCGCAGGCGGTCCTTGGTCATCGTGATCGCGATCTCGACCAGGTCGCGGACGATCTGCTCGACGTCGCGGCCGACATAGCCCACTTCCGTGAACTTCGTCGCTTCGACCTTGAGGAACGGCGCCTGGGCGAGGCGGGCGAGGCGGCGCGCGATCTCGGTCTTGCCGACGCCGGTCGGCCCGATCATCAGGATGTTCTTGGGCAGCACCTCCTCGCGCAGCCCTTCGGGGAGCTGCTGGCGGCGCCAGCGGTTGCGCAGCGCTATCGCGACCGCGCGCTTGGCGTCGTGCTGGCCGACGATGAAGCGGTCGAGCTCGGAGACGATCTCGCGGGGGCTGAAGGAGGTCATGGTTCGGTTTCCGGTGCGGGGGGCCGCCGGGGCATCATGCCGCGGCCAGCTTCTCCAGCGTGACGTTCTCGTTGGTGTAGACGCAGATGCCGGCGGCGATGCGCATCGCCTTGCGGGCGACCGCCTCGGCGTCGAGGTCGGGCAGGTCGACCAGCGCGCGCGCCGCCGCCAGCGCGTAGGAGCCGCCCGAGCCGATGCCGATCAGCCCGTCCTCGGGCTCCAGCACGTCGCCGTTGCCGGTCAGGACCAGGCTGACGTTGCGGTCGGCGACGGCCATCATCGCCTCGAGGCGGCGCAGATAGCGGTCGGTGCGCCAGTCCTTGGCCATCTCGACGCAGGCGCGGGCGAGCTGGTTCGGGTACTGCTCGAGCTTGCCTTCGAGCCGTTCGAACAGGGTCAGCGCGTCGGCCGTGGCTCCGGCGAAGCCGGCCATCACCCCGCCGCCGCCGAGCAGCCTCACCTTGCGGGCGTTGGACTTCATCACGGTCTGGCCGACGGAGACCTGGCCGTCGCCGGCGATCACCACCTGCCCGCCCTTGCGGACCGAAAGGATCGTCGTGCCGTGCCACTGGATCGGGTCGTGCTGGCTCATGGAATGCCTTCGAGGTGGGGAACGGCCGCCGTGCGCCGTTCCCGCACATTTGGGAGCAGGCGCGCCCCGATCAAGGATCGACCAGCTCGACCTCCAGCTTGGCGAGCGCGTCGGCGATCGGGATGAAGAGATTGAGCCCGATGTCGCCCCCGCCTTCCCCGGCGCGGTAACCGGCGACCGTGAGGCCGACGAGGTTGCCCGCCCCGTCCACCAGCGGGCCGCCGCTGTTGCCGCCGTTGATCGACACGTCGGCCTGGATCAGGGGCAGACGCGTCAGGCGCGCGCGCCGGAAGCTGGAGACGATGCCGCGGGTCACCGTGCCCGCGAGCAGCTGGCGCAGCGGCGTGCCGACCGCGAACACCTCCTCGCCGACCTGGAGCGGGCGGATGCGGATCGGCAGCGCCGGCAGGCCTCCGGCCGGAACCGGCACCTTGACGACGGCCACGTCGCGGGCGGCGTGCCGCCGCTCCACCCGGCCGACCAGCCCGGTGCCGTCGGGCAGGAGCACCCGCACCTTCTCCGCCTCGCCGACGACGTGGCGGTTCGTCAGCAGCCAACCCCGCGTGCCGACCAGGACGCCCGAGCCGTGGCCGACCCCCGCCGAGACGACGACGGTCGCGGCGCGCACCCGGTCCAGGTCGGCGGCACCCTCGGATTCCGGGAGGCCCGGCAGCAGCAGCGGTCCCTCGACCGGCGCGGCGGGGCCGTCGTCGCGCGGTACCAGCGCCGGGGCGGCGGGGTCGGGCACCTCCTCCAACGCCACCGTCCGGAAGCCGGGATCGGCCAGCAGGTTGGCGGCGGCCGCCGCGAAGGCGTTCTGGATCATCAGGAGCGCGCCGTCCGGGGTCGGGGTCCCGATCTCGCCCCAGCCGCGGGTCCGGGTCCGCAGACGGACCTTGCGGTCGAGCCGGGAATAGACGATCCACTCGACGGCGACGCTCGCCTCGCCCTTGATGCCGGTATCGACCGGCACGAGCCAGGCGACGAGGGCGGGCAGGACGTTGGAGACGCGGCACTGCTTCATCTTCAGCTCGACGACGCGCGCGGTGACGGACAGCTCGGCCCGCATCTCCTCGGCGTCCTCCTCCTCTTCCTCGCCGGGGATGCGCGGGGCCAGGCCGCCGCCGACCACGTCGTAGCCGGCCGCCGCCAGCTCGGCGTGGAACAGGGCCGTGAACTCCCATTTCTCGATCGGCAGCCGGCCCGCGGTCCAGGTCAGGACGCCGCTGTCGCCGAAGCACTCGAGCCCGGCGTCGAGCGCCCCGTGGTCGCCGATCCGGGTGCCGCGGGGAATCGCGAACTCGACCCGCCCGAGGCGCAACGGCACGGGGCGGACGTCCGGCGGCACCGGCAGCGGCGTCGCCGTCGGCACCCGGTCGACGGCCATTCCGCAGGCGGCCATCCCGCAGGCCGCCGACAGGAGGAGCAGCGCCGCCGGGACGCCCGCAGAGCGAACGGCCCGAAGCAGCCGCGACCATACGTCCTTCATCACCAGCTCCATGCAGCCAATGCGTGCAGGTGGTGACGTTATCCTACTATGGCAGGACGGACAACCGGGTCGCCGGTGCCGGGGAGCTACGTCTTGAGCCGGTACCCGGTCCTGAATATCCAGGCGACCAGGGCGAGGCACAGGACGAGGAAGGCCAGCGTCATCCCCAGGCTGACGCCGATCGCGACGTCGGCGCTGCCGTAGAAGCTCCAGCGGAAGCCGTTGATCAGGTAGACCACCGGGTTGAACAGCGTCACGGTGCGCCAGAACGGCGGCAGCATGTCGATGGAGTAGAAGGTGCCGCCCAGGAACACCAGCGGCGTCACGATCAGCGTCGGGACGAACTGAAGCCGCTCGAAGCCCTCGGCCCAGATGCCGATGATGAAGCCGAACAGGCTGAAGGTGACCGCCGTCAGCACCAGGAAGGCGACCATCCAGACCGGGTGCCGGATCTCCAGCGGGACGAACAGCGCTGCCGTCGCGAGGATCAGCAGGCCCAGGACCACCGACTTGGTCGCGGCGGCGCCGACATAGCCGATCACGGTCTCCAGCGTGGAGACCGGTGCCGACAGCAGCTCGTAGATCGTGCCGGTGAACTTCGGGAAATAGATCGCGAAGGAGGCGTTCGAGATGCTCTGCGTCAGCACCGAGAGCATGATCAGCCCCGGCACGATGAAGGCGCCGTAGCTGACGCCGTCGATCTCGGCCATAGCCGAGCCGATCGCGGACCCGAACACGACGAAATAGAGCGAGGTCGAGATCACCGGCGAGACGATGGTCTGGCCGAGGGTGCGCATCGCGCGCGCCATCTCGAACCGGTATATGGCGCGGATCGCGTAGACGTTCATGCCGTTTCCCTCACGAGATCGACGAAGATCTCCTCCAACGAGCTGCTGCGGGTGTCGAGGTCGTCGAACTCGATCCCGAGTTCGGCCAGCCGCCTCATCAGGGTCGGGATGCCCGTCCGGTCCTCGTCGGCGCTGAACGTGCAGACCAGCCCGGCGCCGCCGTCCGCCAGCTCCAGGCGCCAGTCCGCGAGCTGCGGGGGGACGGCGGCCATCGGCTCGCGCAGGCGCAGGTTCAGCCGCTTGCGCCCCAGCTTGGCGAACAGCGCCGTCTTCTCCTCGACCAGGATCAGCTCGCCCTTGCGGATGACGCCGATGCGGTCGGCCATCTCCTCGGCCTCTTCCAGGTAATGGGTGGTCAGCACGATCGTGACGCCGCGGGCGCGCAGCCGGCGCACCAGCTCCCACATGTCGCGCCGCAGCTCGACGTCGACGCCGGCGGTCGGCTCGTCCAGGAACAGGATCTCGGGCTCGTGGGACAGCGCCTTCGCGATCATCACGCGCCGCTTCATGCCCCCGGACAGGGCCATGATCTTGCTGTCGCGCTTGTCCCACAGCGACAGGTCCTTCAGCAGCTGTTCGATGTGCGCCGGGCTCGGCGGGTAGCCGAACAGGCCGCGGCTGAAGGTCACCGTGTCCCACACCGTCTCGAAGGGCTGGACCGTCAGCTCCTGCGGCACGAGGCCGATCCTCGAGCGCGCGGCCCGGTATTCCCGGACCACGTCGTGGCCGTCCGCCAGCACGGTGCCCGAGGTCGGGTTCACGATGCCGCAGGCGATACCGATCAGCGTCGTCTTTCCGGCGCCGTTCGGCCCGAGCAGGGCGAAGATCTCGCCCCGGCGGATATCGAGGTCGACGCCCTTCAGCGCCCGATGGCCCGACGCGTAGGTCTTGGTCAGGCCCGAGATCGATATGACGGGGTGCGTCATGCCGCCACCTCGGCATAGGGGGTGGCGGTGCGCGCGTCGCGCAGCGTGCGCGCCCACCAGCGCAGCTGCGCCAGCAGCCGTCCCATGGACCGGCGCGACCGTTCGCCGTCCGAGGGCCGGCCGTCGGCGTCGAACCGCTCCCGGGCATGCGCGAAGCTGACGGCGTCGCGGATCGTCACCGCATGCAGCTCCGCGAACACGAGGCGGAGCTGCTCGACCGCGCGCAGGCCTCCCGAGACCCCGCCATAGGACACGAAGCCGACGGGTTTGGCATGCCATTCCCGGGACAGCGAATCGATGAGGGCCTTCAGGGGCGCCGGGTAGCCGTGGTTGTATTCGGGCGTGACGACGATGAAGGCGTCGGCCAGGGCGAGGCGGCGGTGCAGCTCCGGCGTGCCGGCGTCCGCCGCCGGGTCGACGACGTCGAGCGTGAAGCCGCCCGCGGTCTCGATCTCGGCCGCGGCCCAGCGTGCGACGGTGTCGCAGAAGCGACCTTCGCGCGTGCTGCCGTAGATCAGGGCGACATGGAGTGGGTCGCTCATGGAGGTCGTGCTCCTCGGTGTTGCGCTTCGAGGTGGGGAACGCTAAGACCTGAAGTTAACTCCAGGTCAAGCGGAAAGACGCGGTAACGATGGGCAGGCTCGATCCGAAACGGTTTCCCCGGGAACTCAGCGTGGGCGAGGTGGCCGCCCGCAGCGGCGTGGCGGTCTCCGCGATTCATTTCTACGAGTCCAAGGGCTTGATAGCGAGCCGGCGCAACGCAGGCAACCAGCGTCGCTACGCGCGCGACGTGCTGCGCCGCGTCGCGATCATAAAAGTGGCGCAGCGCACCGGCATCTCGCTGGCCTCGATCCGCGAGGCCCTGTCGGCGCTGCCCGACGAGCGCACGCCGACGGCGGCGGACTGGCGCACGCTCTCGGCCCGGTGGCGCGGCGAGCTGGACGACCGGATCGCCCGGCTGACCCGCCTGCGCGACCAGCTCGACGGGTGCATCGGCTGCGGCTGCCTGTCGATGGAGGCATGCCCGCTGCGCAACCCCTGGGACGAGCTGTCCGAGCAGGGGCCAGGGCCGAGGCTGCTCGACCCGGAGTGAGCCCGTTCAGAAGAGGAGACGCATCATGTCCGACCGGCCGAGCGACCGCCTGCGCGCGATCTGCCTCGCGCTTCCCGAAGCGGTCGAGAAGGAGACCTGGGGCCGTGCCACCTACCGCGTGCGCGAGCGGATCTTCGCGATGGAGACGCTCGACGGGGAAGCGGTCGCGCTGTGGTGCAAGGCGCCGCCCGGCAGCCAGGCGGTGCTGGTCGGCGCCGACCCGGAGCGGTTCTTCGTGCCGCCCTATGTCGGCCCCAAGGGGTGGGTCGGCATGCGCCTCGACGGCGGGCCGGACTGGGACGAGGTGGCGGCCATCGTCCGGCGCAGCTACTCCCTGGTCGCGCCGAAGCGGCTCGCGGCCGCGGCCGGGTAACGCCACCCACCCGCGCCGACTCGGGCCCGCTCGGGCTGGCGTGGCCGGAACGGGTCTGCTACAACGCGCCGATGGACGCCAACCAGACGACTTCCGCGCGCCGGGCGAGCCTTCGGCGCGTCACCAACGAGACCCGGGTCGAGGTCTCGGTCGACCTCGACGGGACGGGACGCTACTCCGTGTCGACGGGGATCGGCTTCCTCGACCACATGCTCGAGCAGCTCTCCCGCCACAGCCTGATCGACCTGACGGTGAAGGCGGAAGGCGACCTCCACATCGATTTCCATCATACGACCGAGGACACCGGGATCGCGATCGGCGCCGCCGTCGCCCAGGCGCTCGGCGAGCGGCGGGGCATCCGGCGCTACGGCGACGCGCTGGTGCCGATGGACGAGACGCTGACGCGGGTCGCCCTCGACCTGTCGAACCGGCCCTATCTGGTCTGGAAGGTCGCCTTCACCCGGGACAAGCTGGGCGCGATGGACACGGAGCTGTTCCGCGAATGGTTCCAGGCCTTCGCCCAGGCGGCCGGCGCCACGCTGCATGTCGAGACGCTGTACGGGGAGAACAACCACCACATCGTGGAGAGCTGCTTCAAGGCGTTGGCCCGGGCGCTCAGGGCCGCGACCGAGATCGACCCCCGCAAGGCCGACGCCGTGCCCTCGACCAAGGGCGTGCTGGGCGGGTCGCTCTAGGAGTGCGGGGCCGATGAGGATCGTCGTCGTCGATTACGGGTCCGGCAACCTGCGCTCCGCCTCGAAGGCGTTCGAGCGCGCGGCCGGGGACGCCGGGATCGCGGCCTCGGTGGAGGTCACGTCCGACGCCGGGCGCGTGCGCTCCGCCGACCGCATCGTACTGCCCGGCCAGGGCGCGTTCCGCGACTGCCACCGCGGCCTTTCGGCCGTGCCGGGCATGGTCGAGGCGCTGGAGGACGCGGCGATCCGGCGCGCGGTCCCCCTGTTCGGGATCTGCGTCGGCATGCAGCTGATGGCCGAGCGCGGGCTCGAGCACGGGGAGCATCCCGGACTGGGCTGGATACCCGGCGACATCGTGCCGCTGGAGCCGGACGACGCATCGCTCAAGATCCCGCAGATGGGCTGGAACGACCTCGTGCCGCGAGCCCCGGACCATCCCGTCCTGGCCGGCATCGCCCGGGGAAGCCATGCCTATTTCGTCCACAGCTACCGGTTCCGGGTCACCGATCCGGCCCATGTGCTGGCCACGGTGGACTACGGCGGGGAGGTCGTCGCCGTGGTCGGCCGCGATACCATGGTCGGGGCCCAGTTCCATCCCGAGAAGAGCCAGGCCACCGGCCTCGCCATGATCGCCAACTTCCTGCGCTGGCGGCCATGACCGGGATCGCGGCGGAGACCAGCGTCGAGCAGGTGACCCGGTTCCGGGGCTCGGACCTGAACGACCTGTGCGAGGCGACCGACCTCGCGATCCGTGACGGCGGCGGCTTCGGCTGGGTCGACCCGCCGCCCCGGGACGTGCTGGAGCGGTACTGGCGCGGCGTGCTGATCGTGCCGGAGCGCCGCCTGTTCATCGGCCGGCTGGACGGCGTCGTCGCAGGTTCGGCGCAACTCGTCCGCCCCGCCAAGAACAACGAGGCGCAGGCCTTCGCCGCGACGCTCACCACCAGCTTCGTCGTCCCCTGGGCGCGCGGGCACGGCCTGGCGCGCATGCTGACGGTCGCGGTCGAGCAGGAGGCGAGGGCGCTCGGCTACTCGGTGCTGAACCTGGACGTGCGCGAGACGCAGACCGCGGCGATCGCGCTGTACGAGCGGCTCGGCTTCCGGCGCTGGGGGACCAACCCCTGCTATGCCGTGGTCCACGGGCGGATCATCTCCGGCCACTACTTCTTCAAGGACCTGACCCGCTCGGAGCTTCCTTCAGAGACCCAGCCATGATCCTCTACCCTGCCATCGACCTCAAGGACGGGGCCTGCGTCCGCCTGCTGCGCGGGGAAATGGACCAGGCGACCGTGTTCAACACCGATCCCGCGGACCAGGCGCGTGCGTTCCGGGACCAGGGCTTCGGCTGGCTGCATCTGGTGGACCTGAACGGCGCCTTCGCCGGCCGGCCGGTGAACGCCGCCGCGGTCGAGGCGATCCTGGCGGCGGTCGACCTGCCGGTCCAGCTCGGCGGCGGCATCCGCGACCTCGCCACCATCGAGGGCTGGCTCGCGCGCGGCGTGGCGCGCGTGATCCTCGGCACGGTCGCGCTGCGCGACCCCGGCCTCGTGCACGCGGCGTGCCGGGAGTTCCCCGGGCGGATCGCGGTCTCGATCGACGCCCGCGACGGCTACGTCGCGGTCGAGGGCTGGGCCGAGAGCTCGGACGTCCGCGCCCTCGACCTTGCGCTCCGGTTCGAGAACGCCGGAGTGGCCGCGATCGTCTACACCGACATCAACCGGGACGGGGCCATGGGCGGCGTCAACGTCGAGGCGACGGCCGACCTGGCCTTCGCGCTGACGACGCCGGTCATCGCGTCCGGAGGCGTGTCCTCGATCGCCGACCTGCGGGCGCTGAAGGCGCAGGAGCAGTCGGGCATCGAAGGCGTCATCAGCGGCCGCGCGCTCTACGACGGGCGCATCGACCCGGCCGAGGCGCTGGCCGTGCTGGCGGGGAACGCCTGATGCTGAAGATGCGCCTGATCCCCTGCCTCGACGTCAAGGACGGCCGGGTCGTCAAGGGGGTCAACTTCGTCGACCTCGTCGATGCCGGCGACCCGGTCGAGCAGGCGCGCGTCTACGATGCGGAAGGGGCCGACGAGCTGACCTTCCTCGACATCACGGCCAGCGTCGAGGCGCGCGACACGCTGCACGACATGGTCCGCCGCACCGCCGAGCAGGTGTTCATGCCCCTGACGGTCGGCGGGGGCGTGCGCACCGTCGAGGACATCCGCAGGCTGCTGCTGGCCGGTGCCGACAAGGTCTCGATCAACACCGCGGCCGTGAAGCGGCCCGAGTTCGTGCGCGAGGCGGCGGAGAAGTTCGGCAGCCAGTGCATCGTCGTCGCCCTCGACGCCAAGGCGGCGGCGCCCGGGCGGTGGGAGATCTTCACCCATGGCGGCCGTACCCCGACCGGCCTCGACGCCGTCGAATGGGCCCGGCACATGGCCGAGTGCGGGGCGGGCGAGATTCTGCTGACCAGCATGGACCGCGACGGGACCAAGTCCGGCTTCGACCTCGGGCTGACGCGGGCCGTCGCGGACGCGGTGCGCATCCCGGTCGTGGCTTCCGGCGGGGTCGGAGCGCTCGACCACCTGGTCGCCGGCATCCGCGAGGGGCACGCGACCGCCGTGCTCGCGGCCTCGATCTTCCATTTCGGGCTGTTCTCGATCCGCGAGGCGAAGGCCCACATGGCGGCGGCCGGCATCCCGATGCGGCTTGGCCCGGCCCATGGCTGAGCGCGGCGCCGTACCCGGCGCTCCCGCCGGCGCCGAGGTCCTCGACCAGTTGTTCGAGACGGTGCGCGCGCGCCGGGGCGACGATCCGCAGAGCTCCTACACCGCGAAGCTGCTGGGGCGCGGCACGGCCGTGATCGCGCGCAAGGTCGGCGAGGAAGCCCTTGAGGCGGTGATCGAGGCGTTGCGCGGCGACCGCGCGGCGCTGGCCGCGGAATCGGCGGACCTGCTCTACCATCTGCTGGTGCTGTGGGCCGATGCCGGCATCGAGCCGGAGGAGGTCTACGCCATCCTGCGCGCCCGCGAGGGCGTCTCGGGCATCGCGGAGAAGAAGGCACGCAAACCGACGGACGGGGACGACTGATGGCCTATGATCCGAACAACGTGTTCGCCCGCATCCTGCGCGGCGAGATCCCGTGCAAGAAGGTCCACGAGGACGAGCACACGCTCGCCTTCCACGACATCCAGCCGCAGGCTCCGGTCCACGTGCTGGTGATCCCGAAGGGCCCCTACGCGTCCTTCGACGACTTCTCGGCGAACGCGTCCGAAGCCGAGCAGGCCGCCCTCGTGCGCGCGGTCGGCAAGGTCGCGCGCGACCTCGGCGTGGCCGAGCCCGGCTACCGCATCCTCAGCAACATCGGCGAGGAGGGTGGCCAGGAGGTCCCGCATCTTCACGTCCACATCTTCGCCGGCCGCCGGCTCGGACGGATGCTGTAAAGACCGGAGTTGGGGGCGACCGGAGTTGGGGCGCGGCCGGTCATCCGCCGCCGTTGCCGACCGACAGCCGGTGGCGCGTGCCGCCGTCGTGCTCGACGTCCCAGCGCGCCTCGATCTGCGCCGCCAGCGCCCGGACCAGGAGCATGCCGATGCCGTCGGGCCTGTCCGGTCCGGCATGGCCGACGCCGTCGTCGGCGACGACCAGCTCGAACCGGTCGCGCGATCCCCGCAGTTCGATGCGCACGCGCCCGCCGCGGCCGTCGGGAAAGGCATGCCTGAGCGCATTGTGGATCAACTCGCTCGCGATCAGGCCGACCGGCAGTGCGGTGTCGATGTCGCAATGCGTCGATGCCAGCTCCGTCTCCAGGGCGATCTCGGCCGAGCCGCCGTGCATGTCGATCGCGTCGCGGGCAAGCTCGTCGAGATATGCCGCCAGGTCGACCATCGAGATATCCTCGGAACGGTAGAGGTGCTGGTGCAGCCGGCCCAGCGCTTCGAGGCGGTGGGCGATCGCCTCGAAGCGCTCGCGCGCGGGGGCCACGTGCTTCAGGCGCTGAGCCTCGATCTGGACCATGCCCCAGATCGCCTGGATGTTGTTCTTGACGCGGTGATGGACCTCGCGCAGCAGCATCTCCTTCTCGCGCAGGGAGTCGCGCAACGCCTCCTCGACGCGCTTGCGCTCGGTGACGTCGGCATTGATGCCGGAAATGCGCGCGGGCCTGCCGTCGGCTCGATAATCGATGCGGCCTTGCGCCAGCAGCCATTTGACGCTGCCGGAGGGGGCGCCGGCGGGATAGAGGATGCGGAACTCCAGCCGGAACTGGTTCGCGCGCCGTTCGACGAACTGGGCCATGCTGCGCGAGACCCGGTCGCGGTCGTCGGGATGGACCAGGCGCCGCACCCATTCGTCGGGACCGGGCGGCTCGGCGCCGGGTGCGAATCCGTACAGGCGGTAGTTGCCGTCGGACAAGATGGTCCGGCCGGTGTCCAGATCGACGTCGAACGCGCCGGCCTCGGAGGAGGCGAGCGCGAAGGCGAGGCGCTCCTCGCGTTGCGACGCCTCGGACTGGGCGCGCCGGCGGTCGGACACGTCGATGGCGGAGGCCACGAGGCGGGCCGCCCGCCGTCCGGCGCTCGCCATGGGGGCCAACGCGAACTCCAGCGGCAGGAGCCGGCCCCCGGACAGCATCGCGTCGATCTCGAAACGCGAGCTCTCGCCGCGCCGTGCGCGTTCCACCGCGTCCCTGACGCGGGCACTCGCCTCGGCAGAGTAGCTGAACCAGGGCGTCTCCGCGAAGTGCCGCCCCAGGACTTCGGCCGGCGACACGCCCGAGACCTCGAAGCAGTTCCGGTTCGCATGGACCACCCGCCCGTCGGGCATCAGCACCGCGATGAAAGTCAGTACGCTATCGAGAACCTCGCGTGGGAGCCGCTTCACCGTCACCATTCCCGACCCCTGCGGAACCGTCCCGGCCACCTTCCCGCGGGGCGACGAAAGGGGCATCGGGACAACAGCGTACGCGGGAAGCGATCCCGGACGTTGTGGTCAGGAGTTGCGGAAAGCTCAGGAGGCCGTCATGCGCCGCCGTCGCGGCGGCCCGGTCGCGCGACGCCTGGATGCGAGACGCCTGGACGCGAGACGCCTGGACGCGAGACGATGGCGCGCAGCTCCTCGACCAGGGCGCGCCCCTTCGGCGTCAGGGTGACGATCTTGCGCCGCCGCTCGCGCGGGTCCTCCTCGGCCTGGACGAGGTCGTGGCCGGGCTTGCCGAAGCTGTGCCAGCGGCTGAGCGCCGCGACGTTGCGGGACGCGGAGCTCTGGGCGATGCCGAGGCGTTCGGACAGCTCGCGGATCGACAGGCCCTCGTGGCGCGCCACGGTCAGGAAGGACAGCGCGTACTGGATCGGCATGTCGGGGTCCAGCCCCCGCAGCGCCTCCAGCACGCGGATCAGGGTCGCGACCTCGTCGGGAAGCGCGCGATCAGAAGCGGTATGGGCGCTTGCCGCCATCTAGCGGTCCTCCCCGCGACCGGTCCCGTGCCGGGCGCCAGCGCCCCGGCGTATAGATGACGTGCAGGCGACCGAGCCAGACCAGCAGCTCGCCGTTCTCGCGGCGGACCTCGAAGGCATTGCCTCGGGCCCGGGTCCAACCCGCATGTTCGACATAGAGCTTAGGACCGCCCGGCAGGGCCAGGTAGAGGCTGCGCATGCTGACGTTTCCTCAGGAAGCATGGGTGCGATGGTTCCGGAATCCCCGCGGGGGCTTGCGGACGGCGGCGGTAGGCACCGGAGCCTCGAAGGAATCGGAAATCGGACATGCCCATGGCGTCCTCCTGGAAACGGTTGATGGAGCGCGGGTCGGTCCGCGCCGGTCACCGGTAAAGGTGCCCGAGCGCGATGTTCACGTAAACGGGTTTGTTGCAAGGTCGGATGGATTCGGACAGCGAAAAGGCGGGATCGTCCAGCAGGCCGATGTCGCGCAGCAGGTAAGGCGGCAGGTCCGGCAATTCGGGCGGCCTCGGCCGCCGGCGCCCGAACAGATGGCGGATGGGGTTCATGGCAGGTTTCCGGGAAAGCATGCGTGAACGCAAAACATCCGACATAGGATGTATCGGGTCAAGAGCGAAACCGCGGTGGGAACGGCCGCCCGTCGCCCGGTGTTGGAAAAGTCACCTTTTTCAACGGGAGAGCTTGACCATGCTTCGAGCATCCGTACTCGCCCTGGCTCTGGCGCTTCCGGCCGCCGGCATCGCCCACGCCCAGGCAGACCGTTTCTCCACCGACGAGAGGGTCGTGGTGCCCGGTTACTCGATCGCCGCCCTCCAGCGCGCGCTACGGGCCGCCGGCTACGATCCGGGGCCGGTCGACGGCGCGATGGGCGGCAAGACCCGTCAGGCCATCACCAACTACCAGATCGACACCGGGCTGCGCCCGACCGGCGAGCCGAGCCCGAGCCTGTTCGCCCGCCTGACCGGCGCGGAGGACACCCAGGCCGCGGCCCTGGCGCACCGGCCGGCACCATCGCCGGACCTTGCGCGCCTGCCGCAGGGCGAATCGGATCTGGTCGCCGACGTCCAGCACTCGCTGCGGCAGATGGGCTACGGCGTCGGCACGGTCACCGGCGAGCTGGATGCGGAGACCCGCGCAGCGATCCGCGCCTTCGAGCGCGCGCAGGATTGGCCCGTGACCGGTCAGCTCACCCGGCGGCTGTTCACCGCCCTCGACATCGACGTCGAGGGCACGGCCGCCGATGTCGAGGGGCCGGCATCGCAGCGCGGCTGGGACACGGCCGGACAGGAGCCGCTCACGTCCGAGGAGCGGCGCCTCGTCCCCGGCATCCAGCGCGAGCTGGCCGAGCGCGGCTACGACGTTGGGCCCGAGGACGGCGTCTACGGGCCGAAGGTCCGCGACGCGATCGCCTCGTTCCAGGAGCAGGCGGGCGTCCCGGTCACCGGCCGGCCCAGCCCCGACCTCCTCGCCCGGCTGCAGAGCATGCCGCAGACCGATCAACTCACGCGCGGCGACCTGGAGCGCATGGACCGCGAGGAGCTGATCCGGCACGTCGAGTTCCTGCTGGAGGAACGCGGCTACGATACCGGCCCGGCCGGCCAGCCTTCCGAGACGCGGACCGCCGAGGCGATCCGCCGCTACGAGCGCGACCGCGGCCTTCCGGTGACCGGCCGGCCGACGGTGGGGCTCCTGCAGGCGCTCCGGGCCGAGAACGGCGAGACCGCGCAGGCGCCGGAGCAGCAGCCCACGCCGCTGACGCCGGAGGGATTGGCGGGGCAGATTCTCGAAGGCTTCGGCCGGAGCTTCCAGACGCCTCAGCAGTCCGAACCGCGCTGAGTTCCGGCCCCGGACGCTTCCTGGGGCGCCCCCCGGGGCGCTCCTCTGGGGCCGGCTGACGATACCAGTCCGTCCCAGGCCGCCATGGCACCGCGCGCGACCGCCAGGAGCGCCTCGCGTGCGGCGCCGTCGAGTGCCTGGATCGACATGCCGTGCTGCACGGTGGCGTAGAAGGTCGCGGCGGCGGTGCAGTCGAAGCCCATCGGCAACTCGCCCTCCAGGACGGCGCGCTCGAAGCGGGCGCGCAGTGTCTCGACGTTGCCGGCGCGCCGGGCCCGCAGGTCCCGGCATACCCCGGTGCTGGCCTCGCCTGCGTGCAGCGCGCCGAGCACGATGAGGCAGCCGGGTGGCTTGCCCGGAGCGCTGAAGGCTTCGGCCGTGGCCTCGAGGAAGCGCCGGATCGCCTCGCGGGCCGTCGGCGCCTCGGGGATCGCGTGCCAGATCGCCGTGCCCTCGGTCTCGCCGTAGAGGGCGACCGCCTCCCCGAACAGGGCCTCCTTGCTGCCGAAAGCGGCGTAGAGGCTGGGTGAATTGATGCCCATCGCGCCCGTCAGGTCCGCGAGCGACGCCCCCTCGTATCCCTTGGCCCAGAACACCTCCATCGCGCGCCGTAGCGCCACGGTGCGGTCGAAGCTGCGCGGCCGGCCTCTTTCCGCCATCGGATCCCTTTCTGTGATGATCGATATATAATTCACTTGACCAGCGCGGGCAAGCCTGTGAGATTTCTGTATCGATCAATACAAAAAAGAGGTTTCCCATGACTGGACTGAACGGCAGGGCGGTGCTCGTGACGGGCGGCAGCCGCGGCATCGGCGCGGCGATCGCCCGCAGGCTGGCACGCGACGGGGCCGACGTGGCTCTCACCTATGCCCGTTCGGCCGACAAGGCGAACGCGGTCGTCGCGGACATCGAGGCGATGGGCCGGCGCGGCCTCGCGATCCCGGCCGACAATACCGACGCCGGGGCGGTAGAGGCGGCCGTGGAGGCGACGGTCGCCGCGTTCGGGCGCATCGACGTGCTCGTCAACAATGCGGGCATCCTCGTGGCCGGGCCGCTGGAGGCGTTGACGCTCCAGGACTTCGACGAGACGGTCGCCGTCAACGTGCGCGCCGTGTTCGCGGCATCCCGGGCGGCTGCGGCGCGCATGGGCGAGGGCGGGCGCATCATCTCGATCGGCAGCAACCTGGCCCACCGCGTGCCGCGCCCGGGGATCAGCCTCTACGCGCTCAGCAAGGCGGCGCTGATCGGGCTGACCAGGGGCATGGCACGCGACCTCGGCCCGCGGGGGATCACCGCCAACATCGTCCATCCGGGATCGACCGACACCGACATGAACCCCGCCACCGGGCCGCTCGCCGACGGGCAGCGCAGCCTGATGGCGATCCCCCGCTTCGCCGAGGCCGAGGACGTCGCCAGCCTCGTAGCCTGGCTCGCGAGCGCCGAAAGCCGCTCCGTCACCGGCGCCGAGCTGACGATCGACGGCGGCACCAACGCATGAGCGGCGCGCCCGGGTCCCGGGCGGCGCCGGCCTCCGGCCGCAGCGTCGCGGTCGCGGCCTTCGCGGCGGCGGTCATCGTCGCCACGGGGTTCATCGTCGTCGGCCTGTTGCCGGAGATGGCCCGGAACCTGGGCGTTTCCCTGGCGGGGGCGGGGGCCTACGTCTCCTGGTTCGCCGTCTCGGCCGCACTTCTGGGGCCGCCGCTCACCATCGCGGCCGGGGGCATACGGCCGCGGCGGGTGCTGGTGGCCGTCCTGCTGGTCTTCGCAGCCGGCAACCTGGCCTGCGTGCTGGCGCCGGGCCATGCCGTCGTCCTGGCGGTGCGGGTGGTGCAGGGAGCCGTCCTGCCGGTCTTCGTCAGCGTCGCCGGCGTGGCCGTCGTGGGGCTGGCCGGACCCGGCCGCGAGGGGCGCGCGCTCGCCGGCATCAACGCCGGCGTCGTCGCGGGGCTGGTGCTGGCGGTGCCCGCGGGCGTAGCGCTCGCCGGCCGCGCCGGATGGCCGGCGAGCTTCCTCGGTCTGGCGGCGTTGGCGACGCTCGCGGCGCTGGCGGTCGGAGCCGCCTTCCCGGACATGGGCGGCCCGGACCGGCGTCCGGTCCGTGGGCAGGTGGGGCTGTTCCGGCAGCCCGGGTTCCCGGCGCATCTGCTGCTGTCCGCCACTCTGTTCGCGGCGACGTTCGCCGCCTACACCTATCTGGCCGCCTATCTCGAGACGGTCTTCGGCCTGGGCGCGGAGGGCGTCGGCCTCGCCCTGATGGGCTTCGGCATCGCCGGACTGGCCGGCAACTGGGCCGCCGGCCGCGTCGTCGACCGCGGCCCGACGGCGGCGACCGCCGGCGTCGCCGCGGTGCTGGCGCTGGCGATGGCCGCGGTGCCGGCCGCCGGGGCGCAGGCGGTCCTGGCGGTGCCGCTTCTCGCCGTCTGGGGCGCGGCCCATGCCGCCGCCTTCGTGCTGTGCCAGGTCCGCGTCATGCTGGCGGGATCGGTGGCGCCGGCTTTCGCCATGTCCCTCAACATATCCGCCAGCAATCTGGGGATCGCCTGCGGCGCCGCGCTGGGCGGATGGGCGGTCGAGCGCTGGGGGATCGTGAATGTCGGCCTTGCCGGCGCCATGCCGGCCGTCCTCGCGTTCGGCCTCGCCGTGCTGGTGGGCCTGCGCGCGCCGCGCGTCCGGCCGGCGGGCTGATCAGCCCGCGCGCAGGGACGAGCGGTCGAAGGCCGCGCGCCAGGCGTCGAGGACGGGGCCGCGGCCGTCCGTCGCCAGCATCTGGCGCAGCGCCACCCGGACCGCGGCCCGGGCATGGCGCCCGTCCGGCGGCGCGAGCGCTTCGGGGCCGAGGCCGCGCCGGACCGCGTCGGTCACCCTGCCCTTGACCGCGAGCAGGGCCGGGTCGCCGAACCGGTCCAGCACCGCTGCGAAGGCGTCGAAGTGCCGGCGCGCGAACGGCGTCCCGCGTCCCAGCGCGTCGCGTTGCGGATGGGGTGGGTGCAGGTGCAGCAGCGGGGCCCAGCCGGCGGGGAC
>NZ_DASYHS010000200.1:0-4572 GCF_035998295.1 Arenibaculum sp.
GGGTGCCGCGATCGCGCAGCGTTCCACCATCGCCTTCATCATCGCCGTCTCGGCCTGGGCGGCGGCGAGGCGGGCCTGCGCCGCGTCCAGCTCCAGCGTGCTGACCGAGCCCAGCTTGTCGAGGCGCTTGTTGACCTCGAAGGTCTTGCGCGCCTCGTCCTGCTGGGCGTTCGCCTTGGACAGGCGGGCACGGTGCAGCGTGCAGTCGAAGGCCACCAGCCGGTCGCCGGCCTTGAAGCGGTCGCCTTCGCGCAGCGGCAGCTCCTCGATCGTGCCGGCGATCTCGCCCGAGAGCACCGTGCTGCTGAGCGGGCTGAGCTGGGCGCGGATCTCCGGAGCGGACTGGGCGGGCGCCGCCAAGGGCGCCAGCAGCAGCAGCCCGGCCACCAGGGCCGGGACTGCCGACGGGAACGGTATGCGCGGCAACGGGGCTTCTCCGCGTCGGGTCCGGGGAACGGCGTGGGAACCGGAAGCTACCGGTTTCACGCCGCCTCGTCGAGGGGCGGAAGCTCGGCCACGGCCCCCCCGTCGACCCCGGCCACCTCCATCAGGCTCTCCAGCAGGGCCGCCGCCTCGGCCATCATGCCGCCCTGCCCGGCCGCCTTGAGCTGGGCGCTCAGCGACGGCTTGCCGGCCGGGGCGTCGGCGCGCGGACCCGGTTGGCCCTCGCCACCGTTCGCCCCGTCCGCATTCCCGTTCGCGCTGCCGTCGAGCCGCAGCTCGAAGCGGACGCTGGCCTCCGCGCCGTTCGCGTCGCGGGCGATCACCTCGACCTCGATGCCCTCCTCGCCCGCAGGCGGCTCGCCGACGAAGGTCCCCGATGCCGGGTCGAACCGCAGCCAGGCCGGCAGCGGCGAACCGTCGGCCTGGCGCGCCTCGACCGTCACCGTCTGGGACGGGTCGGAATGGGCGAACAGCCCTTCCGGCAGGTTGAAGGCGAACTGGCTGCTCTCGCCGACGTCAACCTGGGAGATCGTCCCGCTGACGCTCAGGCCCGCGATCGAGCCGTCGCCGAGCCGGACATAGCTCACGTCGCCCATGGCGAAGGCCGTCGGCCCCTGCGGGGAGCCGGGAGTGCCGGGTGCGCCGCCCTGTTCGCCGCGCTGCGCGCTCAGGCTGCCGGGAGCCGGGTCGCCGGACCCGGGATTGCCGAAGCCGGGAGCCCCGAAGCCGGGCGTACCCATCCCGTTGCCCCCGAACCCGGGAGTCCCGAAGCCGGGCGTGCTGAAGCCGGGCGTCCCCGCGCCGGTGATCAGGAGACCGGAGCTGCCGAGGTTGGGACCGCCGACGCCGCCGATGTCCGCGATCAGGTCCTGGATCGGCTGCGGCGGCGGGTTGCCGCCCGACAGCCCGACCGGCGGGAGGGGGGTGAACGGCTGGTCGTTCCCTCTGTTGCCGTTGTCGGGCCGGCTGGCCGCCGGCGTGCGGACGTCCAGCGCGACCGTCCTGGTGGCCTGCAGGCTGCCGCCCGACCCGATGTTGCCGCCGTCGTCGATGGTGACGGTCATCAGGACGGTGCCGGCGGGCCCCTGGGGGGAGGCCTTGTAGGTGACCGTGGACATGAAGGCGTTGATGTCCGCGACCGTGCCGGTCAGGGTCAGCGCGGCCGACGTGCCGCCGACGGTCACCCCGCTGCCGCTGGAGGCGGCGAAGATGCCCGTGGGGGCGGACAGCGTCACCGTGACCGTGCCGCCGCTGGCATCGGCGTCGGCGAAGCTGAGCCCGGGCAGCTCCGAGACCTTGTTCTTGATCACCTCGATCGTGGCCGGGGCCGTGACGACCGGCGCGTCGTTGATCGCGGAGACGGCGATCGAGGCGCCGGCGACGTTCGTCGAGAAGGCGGTGCTGCCGCCGTTGGCCGTGGTGTCGGCATAGCTCTGGTTGCCCGAGCCGTTGCCCGACGCGGTGCCGGTGGTCCGGTCCCAGGCCCGGAAGCTGAAGGTCGCCGTCTCGCCGTGCGCGCCGTCGGGCACGTAGCGCACCAGCGTGTCCGAGGTCAGCAGCAGGGCCGCACTCTCCGACACGTCGCGGAAATTGGCCCAGGTGTTGCCGTCGAGCGAGTACTGCCAGGTGCCGAAGTCCTGGGCCGCCGTCACCGCGATGCCGGACAGCGCGCCGCCGTCGACATCGGCGTAGCCGGCCGAGGCGAGGATCGCCGCCACCGTCGTGCCGCCCGTCGTCGTGTCCTCGTCGGTGCCGGCGAAGACGTGCGTGGCCCCGTTCGTGACCGTCGGCGCGTCGTTGACCGCCGTCACCGTGATCGAGGCATTGGCCACGCCGGTCGAGAACGCGCTGGAGCCGCCATTGGTCGTCGCGTCCGCGGTCTGGCGCGCGCCGTTGGTCGACGCCGTGCCCGTGGTCTGGTCCCAGGCGCGGAAACTGAACGTCGCCGTTTCGCCGTTCTTGGCGTCCGGCACGTAGCGGATCTGGGTCGTCGAGGACAGCAGCAGCGCCGCCCCGTCCGACACCGTGCCGAAATTCGTCCAGGTGGCCCCGTCGGTCGAGTACTGCCAGGTGCCGAAATCGGCGCTGGCGGTCACCGCGATGCCGGACAGCGCCCCGTTGTCGGCGTCGGCGTAACCGGCCGAGGCCAGGATGGCCACCACCGTCATGCCGCCACCGTGCGTGTCCTCGTCGATGGTCGGGAAGACGTGCGTCGCACCGTTCGTGACCGATGGCGCGTCGTTAACCCCGTCGACGTTGACCCCCGTGGTCGAGCCGATATTGTTCAGCGTCGCCGTCGCGTCGTTGGCCGAGGCGTCGCGAATCGTGCCGCCATTGGTCTGCAGCGCGGCGACCGCGATGCCGTTCAGGTCCCTATGCCCGACCTGGACCGTGTAGCGGAAGGTCAGCGCCGTCCCGCCCGAGCCGGACTGGTAGGTCGCATAGACCGTGGTCCCATCGAGGTCGAGCGCCAGACGCGGCGTGCCGCCGGTGGTATCGACCGTCACGGCCTCGGCGAAGGTGACGGTGAAGTCCAGATTCTGGCCGGTCTGGTAAGTTGCGTTCGCCGGCACCGAGACCGAGACGACCGTCGGCGCGGTGTTGTCGACGGTGTAGCTGCTCTCGTTCGTGCCGGTCGGGGGCGTACTGGCGAGCGCGTTGCCGACGCCGTCCGTGACGTTCTGGCCGCCCGCGAAGGACAGGGTGACCACGCCGGTGTAGCCGGCGAGGTCACCGCCCGACAGCGTAACGTCATAGGCGTTGCCGCCGGCTGCGGCCACATTCGTGACCGTCGCCGTCGTGCCCGAGACCGCGAAGTCGCTGACGTCGAGATTGCCGACCGCCTCGCTGAACGTGATCCGGTAGACCAGCGTGTCGGAGTTCGTCGGCGACGTGGATGGCGTCTGCCGCACGATGCTGGTGATGGTCGGCGCGGTGTTGTCGAGAGTGTAGGCGGTCTCGCTGGTGCCGGTCGGCGTGGTGTTCGTGAGCGTGTTGCCCGCGCTGTCGGCGACGTTCTGCCCGCCGGCGAAGCCCATAGTCACCGTTCCGTTCAAGCTGGCGAGATCGCCGCCCGACACCGTGACGTCGTACGAGTTACCGCCCGCGGAGGTCACACCGGTGACGGTCGCGGTCGTGCCGGACACGGTGAAGTCGGTCGCATCCAGGTTGGTGACCGCTTCGCTGAACGTGATCCGGTACGTCAGCGTGTCGGAGTTGGTGCCGGACGAGGACGGCGTCTGGCGCACGATGCTGGTCACCGTCGGCGCCTGGCTGTCCACCGTCGCGTTGGTCGTGTCCGCGGTCGTGGTCGTATTGCCGGCATTGTCGGTCGCGGTGACCGAGACGTTGCGGTTGGCCGCGTCGATCGCCCCGGCCGCGATCACGTAGGTCGCGGTCCAGGTGCCGGCGTTGTTGGTCGCCGCGACCGCCGCACCGCCGCCGAACTGGCTGAAGTCCACCGTCGCCCCGGTGATGCTGTCGACGTTGTTGTCGCCGCCGGCGGTGTTGTTCCAGGTCACCGTCACCGTGTCGCCGGCCTTGAACGCCCCGCCCGTGCCCGAGCCGCCGCCGATCGAGATGTTGGCATCGGTGACCACCGGCGCCTGGCTGTCCACCGTCGCGTTGCTGGTGTCGGCGGTGGTGGTCGTGTTGCCGGCGTTGTCGGTCGCGGTGACCGAGACGTTGCGGTTCGCGGCGTCGATCGCCCCGGCCGCGATCACATAGGTCGCGGTCCAGGTGCCGGCGTTGTTGGTCGCCGCCACCGCCGCACCGCCGCCGAACTGGCTGAAGTCCACCGTCGCCCCGGTGATATCGGCGTTGTTGTCGCCGCCGGCGGTGTTGTTCCAGGTCACCGTCACCGTGTCGCCGACCTTGAACGCGCCCCCGGTACCCGAGGCACCGCCGATCGAGATGTTGGCGTCGGTCACCGTCGGCGCCTGGCTGTCCACCGTCGCGTTGCTGGTGTCCGCGGTCGTGGTCGTATTGCCGGCATTGTCGGTCGCGGTGACCGAGACGTTGCGGTTGGCCGCATCGATCGCCCCGGCCGCGATCACGTAGGTCGCGGTCCAGGTGCCGGCGTTGTTGGTCGCCGCGACCGCCGCACCGCCGCCGAACTGGCTGAAGTCC
>NZ_DASYHS010000264.1:0-25783 GCF_035998295.1 Arenibaculum sp.
AGGACATTTTCACGAGGGATGACGGCACATGTCGACACCGGCCGCCGACGGGTTCCGCATGCCGGCGGAATGGGAACGCCACAGCCGCTGCTGGATGGCCTGGCCCTGCCGCCCCGAGACCTTCCTGTGCGGCATCGACGCCGCGCGCGCCGCCTATGCCGAGGTCGCCCAGACCATTTCGCAGTTCGAGCCGGTGACGATGGTCTGCAACCCCGCCGACGCGGCGGAGGTGTCGCTCGCCTGCGGCTCCGGGGTGACGGTGCTGCCGCTGCCGGTCTCCGACAGCTGGCTGCGCGACACCGGGCCGAGCTTCGTGGTCGACGGGCGCGGGGGGCTCGCCGGGGTGCATTGGCGCTTCAACGCCTGGGGCGGCAACTATGCCGACTTCGCGCCCGACGCCGCCGTGGGCCGGCACATCCTCGAGAAGGTCGGCGTCCCCCGCTACGAGGCCCCGCTCGTGCTCGAGGGCGGCTCGTTCCACGTCGACGGCGAGGGGACCCTGCTGACGACGGAGGAGTGCCTCCTCAACCCCAACCGCAACCCCAACCTCGACCGCCGCCAGATCGAGGAGCTGCTGCGGGCGTATCTCGGCGTTCGCGAGGTGATCTGGCTGGGCCGCGGCTACGAGCAGGACGAGACCGACGGCCATGTCGACGAGATCGCCTGCTTCGCGCGGCCGGGCGTCGTGATCGCGCTGACGACCGAAGATACCGGCGATCCCAACTACAGGATCTTCCAGGACAACCTCGACCGGCTGAAGGCCGCGCGCGACGCCGCCGGCCGGGAGGTCGAGGTGGTGACCGTCCGCCAGCCCGCGCGCCGCGACGAGCAGGGCCGCAGGCTGACGCTGAGCTACACCAATTTCTACATGGCCAACGGCGCGATCATCATGCCGGCCTTCGAGGATGCGGCCGACGACGAGGCGTTCCGCGTGTTCCGGCGGGTGTTCCCCGACCGCGAGGTGATCCAGATCCCCGCGATCGACATCCTGCGCGGCGGCGGCGGCATCCACTGCATCACCCAGCAGCAGCCGGAACCCTGAACGCCCGCCCCCCGGACGCCCGCCCTCCGAATGCGGCCTACGGCTACGCCGGTGCCCCCAGCCCGGCCAGCACGGCGAGCAGCCGGGCCGGATCGAAGGGCTTCTGCAGGAAGGCCAGCGGCTTCGTCGCCCGGGCGCGCGGCGACACGGCGGCGTCGCGCGAGCCGGAGATGAACAGGTGGGGTATCCCGCGCGGGCCGAGGCGCTGCGCCAGGTCGATCCCGTCCTCGTCGCCCCGGAGCTTGATGTCCAGGATGGCGAGGTCGATCTCCGCCGTGCCGGCGACGCGCAGCGCCTCGGCCACGGACGCCGCCGTCCCGACGACGCGATGGCCCGCTTCCTGGAGCGTCAGCGCGATGTAGTCGGCGATCAGGAACTCGTCGTCGACCACCAGCACGCGCAGGCTGCGGCTCAAGGCTTGAACGTCAGCCGGCATTCCGTCCCCGCTGCGCCCGGCACGAAGACGAGCTCGGCCCGGAGCTGGGCGGCGAGGCGACGGACCAGTTCCATCCCCAGCCCGGGCGTGTCGCCGCCCTCCTGGAACCCGGTGCCGTCATCGTCGGCCAAGGCCAGGACCACCCCGTCCTCCCCGTGCTGCAGCCGTACCTCCATCCGCCCCGTCCGTTCCCCTGCATACCCGTGCTTCAGCGCACCCATGATCAGCTCGTTGGCGATCAGCCCGAGCGGAACCGCCACGTCCACCGGCAGCTCCAGCGCGTCGAACCGAGTATCCAGCACTATGCGGCCGCCGCCAAGCCCGATCAGGTCCCGCGTCAGCCGGTCGAGATAGGCGGTGAAATCGACGCGCCGGAAATCGGGGGAGCGGTAGAACTGCTCCTGCAGGCTGCTGAGCGCCTGGATGCGGCGGCTGAGGTCGAGGATCTGCTCGCGCGAGTCTGCGGACACCGCCCGCGCGGTCAGCCCCATCAGGCTGATGACGATCTGGAGGTTGTTGTGGAGCCGGTGATACAGCTCCTTCAGGACCAGGTTGCGGTTCTCGCTCAGCTCGCGCCGCTCGAGGGCGCGTTCCCAGGCGATGCGCACGCTGGTCGCGAGCCGGCGGAACTGCTTCGGCCCCTTCACGACATAGTCGTCGAAGCCGCCCTTCATCGCACGGACGGCCAGTTCCTCGTTGCCGGTGCCCGTGAACATCACCGCGGCCGCGAGCGGCTGGCCCGCCTCGACCCGCTCCAGAACGCGGAGGCCGTCGCTCCAGCGCAGGTCGTAGTCCGTGACGAGGATGTCGGGCACGCCCTCGGCGAGCGCCAGGTCCAGGTCCGCGGCACTGCCCACCTCCCGGATCTCCGGGTCCGCCAGCTCCTGGCGCAGCGCGCGGACGGCGAGGGTACGGGCGTCGGGATCGTCGTCGACGATGAGAATGCGCATGAAACCCTCGTGCCGTCGGGGAACGCGAGCATATGGCGACGCATTGACCGGGGGCAACGTGTCGCTATGAGGATTCCACAGGTGACGGCCCCGGAACAGCCCTCCCCCCCTGCCGACCCTCCCTCGCGATGGGGGACCGCGCGCGGCGCGGCCCTGCTGGCCCTGGCTCTGCTGCTGCTGCTCGCAAGCGCGCTCGCCCTGACCTTGAGCCTCTCGCAACTCGCCGAAAACCGGGCCCAGGTCGTGCGCACCAACACGATCCTGCGCGGGCTGGCCGAACTGCGCGCGATCGCCCGCGCGGCCGAGACCGGCCAGCGCGGCTTCGTCCTGACCGGGGAGCGCAGATACATCGAACCCTACGAGCGGGCGACGGACCGGATCTGGACGCATGTCTCCGAGCTCGAGGGCCTGATCAAGCACCCGGCCGCGGCCGGGCTGCTGCGGGAGCTGCAGCCGCTGCTCCACGCCAAGCTGGACGAGCTGGAGCGGACCGTCGCCCTGCGCGAACGGGATTTCGACACGGCGCTGTCGGCGGTTCGCACCGATGTCGGCCAGGAGCTGATGGAGCGGATCGACGCAACCCTGGACGCGCTGGAGGAGACCGAGCGCAACCTGCTGGCCGTACGGGCGGCGCAGGAGGAACGGTCGGCGGTGTCGGCGACGCGGCTGGCGGGACTGATGGTGGTCCTGGCCCTGGTCAGCGCCATGCTCGGCTCGGCGCGCATCCTTCAGCAGCGCGCCGACACCCATCTGTTCGAGAGCGACCGCCGGTTCCGGGATCTGGCCGAGAACATCCAGGAGGTGTTCTGGATGTCCGATCCGCGGCGGACCAGGCTTCTCTACGCCAACCCCGCCTTCGAGCGCGTCTGGGGCCGGCGGCGCGAGGCCGCCTACCGCGACCCCGCCGCCTGGCTGGAAGCGATCCTGCCCGAGGACCGGCCGCGGCCCGGGGACGGGCACGGGGACGAAATCGGCGACGAGTACCGCGGCACCTACCGCATACGCCGCCCCGACGGCTCGGTGCGCTGGATCCGCGACCGCGGCTGGCCGGTGCGCGACGCGCAGGGCGGCGTGCGCCATCTCGTCGGCGTGGCCGAGGACGTCACCGCGATCCGCGAGGCGCAGGAGGCGCTGGTCCGGGCGAACGAGGAGCTGGAGAGCCGGGTCGAGCAGCGCACGGCGGAGCTGACGGAAGTGAACCTGGAACTCGACGCCTTCGCCTACACGGTCTCGCACGACCTGCGGGCGCCGCTGCGCGCGATACACGGCTACACCGAGGCGCTGGTCGAGGACCATGACGGCGCGCTGAGCGAGGAGGGCCGTCACTACCTGCGCCGGATCGGGGCCTCGGCGCTCCGGATGGAGGAGCTGATCCGCGACATCCTTTCCTACAGCCGCCTGTCGCGCGCGGAGGTCGGCCTGCGCCCGCTGTCGCTCGACGCGCTGGTCCGCCAGGCCCTCTCCGGGGCGGCCGCCGCGATCGAGGAGACCGGGGCGCGGATCGCGGTCGAGCACCGCCTGCCGGACGTCCGCGCCCATCCGCCCATCCTGGCGCAGGTGCTCGACAACCTGCTGAGCAACGCGATGAAGTTCGTCGCTCCCGGCACCCGGCCGGAGATCCGCGTCTCGGCGCAGCGGTGGGACGGCCGGGTGCGGCTGTGGGTCGAGGACAACGGCATCGGCATCGCGCCCGAGGACCGGCAGCGCATCTTCCTGCCGTTCCAGCGCCTGCACGGCCCGGAAACCTATCCCGGCACCGGCATCGGCCTCGGCATCGTGCGCAAGAGCCTCGAGCGCATGGGCGGCAGCTGCGGCGTCGAAGGCCGCCCCGGCGGCGGCAGCCGTTTCTGGGTCGAGTTGCAGGCGGCGTGAGGGTGGGGAATTGACTCCATACCGACTGGCCGGTATGGTCCATACCAACCAGTCGGTATGGAAGCGATGCGGACATATCATCAGTCGGTGACGAAGCTTCTGGACGCGACCCTCGAGGTGGTGCGCACGAAGGGATACGCCGCGACGCGGATCGAGGACGTCTGCGCGCAAGCCGGGGTGACCAAGGGCAGCTTCTTTCACCATTTCAAGAGCAAGGAGGATCTGGCCCTGGCGGCTGCGGCGCATTGGGACGCCCATGTGTCGGCGTTCTTCGCCGAGGCTCCCTATCATGGCGCCGCCGACCCGCTCGACCGGCTGATCGCCTATGTCGAGTTCCGAAAGGCGATCCTGACGGGTGATCTGGCCGATTTCACCTGCTTCGCCGGCACCGTCGTCCAGGAAGCCTATCGCACTCACCCGGAAGTCGCCGCCGCCTGCGCCGGGGCCATCACCGGGCATGCCAGGACGCTCGAAGCGGACATCGACGCGGCGATGCACCGCTACGGCGTCGTCGGCGCTTGGACGGCCGAAGACCTCGCCTTGCACATTCAGGCCGTGATCCAGGGCGGATTCATTCTCGCCAAGGCGACCGGGAGTGCGGCCACCGCCGCCGCGAGCCTGGATCACCTGGGCCGCTATCTCGATCTTCTGTTTGCCGGCGGACCGAGCCGGCGGGGAGCCGGGCAGGAAGACGAGCCGCCTTCCTGAAACGCCGACGCCTGCGCCTTCATGACCTGCGTGGCGCTCGCCTTCCCCCTCACCTCGCGGCAGGGCGGCAGACCGCTTGGCCGGAGCACTCCCGACAGCTGGAGGATCGACATGCAAATCTACTGGATCAAGGCACAGGCGCCGCGCCGCGTGCTGGCGCTCGTCAAACATCTCGGCATCGAGGCGGAGTGCATCGAGGTGGACCTGAAGCGGGGCGAAATGAGAACGCCCCGCTACGCCGCGCTCAATCCCAACATGAAGGCGCCGACGCTGGTCGACGGCGACCTGGTGCTATGGGAATCGTCGGCGATCATGGCCTATCTCTGCATCAAAGCCGGCTCCGACATGTGGCCGGCCCGTGATCCGGGCGAGCAGGTCGACATGCTGCGCTGGCTCTCCTGGAACGATTGCCACTGGTCGGAAGCGGTCGCCCCTTACTATTTCGAGCATATCGTCAAGCCGACCTTCGACATCGGCGCCCCCGACCGCGCGGCCTTGCAGGGCGTGGCCGGCGCCCTGAAGAAGTATGCAAGCGTGCTCGACGGCCATCTCGCGGGGCGGAGCCATGTCGCCTGCGGCAGGCTCACCATCGCCGATTTCCAGCTCGCCTCGATGGCGGCCTACTGGCAGGAATCGGAGATGCCCCTTGATGCGTTTCCGAACGTCGTGGGCTGGCTCGACGGGCTGATGCGGATTCCGGCCTGGGCCGATCCCTGGCCGGCATAGGGAAGACCGGCCCGGGCGCCGCGGCCCCTCCCGGCTAGGCGCCCGGCAGCATCACCCTTTCCACCGGCGGCCAGTGGTCGGGGGCCGCGATCGGGGCCTCGTCGGCGCCCTGGTCGGCCCAGCCGCGCAGCCGGCCGCAGGCGCAGCCGGGCTTGCGGTGCTGCTTGCGGTCGGTCACGTCCAGGCATTCCGCGACGAAGTTCATCTGCATCCGCTCGAACGGCGCGTCGAACCGGCCGGTCAGCCAGCCGATCGCGTAGCCCGCCGCCATCGTCCCCATCACCGTCGTGATGTAGCCGACGGTGTCGATCGGCGGGATGTCCGCCGGGCCCGGCCGCCCCGACGGGCCGACGCCCGCGGCGGCCGACGGGCCGACGCCCGCGGCGGCATTACGGCGCGCGCGCTCTTCCTCCGACAGCAGCTCGATCTCGACCCGCGCCGGGTCGACCATGCCCCGGCAGCGCACGCAGGGATCGCTCGACAGGAAGCGCACGAGCTGCGCGATCTGGCCGGTCACGATGCCTCCCCGGCTCTCGATCAGCCCGCCCGAATCGATCGCCGGCACCAGGTAGCGGGTCGACACGTCGCTGAGCGCCCAGCGGCTGTGCTGCTGGTCCGTGCAGCCCAGCACCACGTCGGCGGTCGCGACCGCGTCCACGATTTCCTTCTGCGGCAGCCGGCCGATATAGGCCTCCACCACCACCGTGGGGTCGATCCCATGGACGTGCTCATAGGCCAGCAGCGCCTTCGGCACCGCGTTGGCCGCATGCTCGGGCCGGCTGCCGTGCATGCGCTCCAGGTTCGATTCGCTGACCCGGTCGCTGTCCGCGACGATGATCCGCCCGACCCCCGCCCGGGCCAGGATCGGGATCGCCGCCGAGCCGGTGCCCCCCGCCCCGATCACCGCGACGGTCGAGCGGCGCAGGCGCTGGTGCGCCTCCTTGCCGAAGGCGCTGGTGAAGCGCGCGACCCGCTCGGGCGGGATCGGCGCCGGCGCCGGCCGGTCGCCGTCCGGCCACACCTCGACCGCGGGGTCGCGCTCGATGGCGGCGTGGCGGACGGCGTGCCAGCGCCCGCGCCAGTGCACGCGGCCCGACAGCACCGTGACCCCGTCGATCTCGCCCAGGATCAGGCTGGCATAGGGCCGGTCCGGGGCGAAGCCGCCGAAATAGTCGGCGTAGTAGGCGTCCATGTCGTCGTCGATGGCGCTGGGATGCGGCTCCGATCCCGCGGGATGGGAGTGGACCAGCCCCGCCGCCAGCCGGTGCCGCTCGGCCGCTAGCGCGATCCGCGAGCTGTAGGAGGCGTGGATCCGGACATGGTCGTATCCCTCGTCCACCTCGCCCGGGCGCGGCGGCTCCAGCGCGGCCAGGGTCACGACGAGGCCCGAGGGCGTCCCGCGCCAGCCGAACCAGGCGAAGCTCGCCCATTCGCGCTCGGGATGGCGCCGGAACACGAGCTGGCGCAGGTCCTGGAATTCGGCCGAGGCCGCGCGCAGGATCGCCGGCGGCGCCGACCGGGTCTCGAGCCGGGATGACGCCATGGCTCAGCCGCCCAGCACGAATTCGCGCGTGACCAGGAACTGCATGCCGGGCCGGATCTCGATCCGCTCGTCGATGCCGACTTCCTGCATGCGGTCGGGGCCGGCCTCCACCTCCACCTTCGCGTTGTCGCGCGGCACGCCGGCGAGCGCCGCGATGTCGGCCCCCGTCGCGACCGCCTTCAGGCCTTTGGCCGCATCGAAGCGCCGCCGGTTGACGAAGACGTGAAGCTCGTCCTGCATGCCCATCCCGATCCCCCCATCGCCTGCCGGCGCCGTCCGGCCATCACCGGATAACAATACACGAAATTTCGCCAAGTCAACCCGCGGCACCTGCACCGGCATACCTATGAATGCATGATATTTCTTCGACTTGGCCTTCGTATTCATTGACCTATACTTGAAGACCGGAATGGAACCGGCAGGAGCGGGAATGACGGCGACGGCCCAGGACATCGACCCGGACACGCTGCTCGCGCGCGCACGCGCGATGGTCCCGGCGCTCGCCGACCTCGCGCCGGCCGGCGACCGGGAGCGCCGGCTGCCCGACGCGGCGGTCGCGCTGATGCGCGAGGCGGGCTTCTTCCGGATCCTGCAGCCGCGGCGCTACGGTGGCTGGGAGATGGCGCCGGCGGTCTTCAACGAGGTCCAGGCGACGCTGGCCAAGGCCGACATGTCCGCGGGCTGGGTCCATGGCGTCGTCGGCGTCCTCGCCTTCCACCTGGCGCTGCTCGACGACCGGGCGCAGGCCGAGGTCTGGGGCGACGACCCGTCGACCCTGATCGCCTCCTCCTACATGCCCCGGGGCCGCGCCGTGCCGGTCGAGGGCGGGTACAGGCTCTCCGGGCGCTGGGGCTTCGCCAGCGGCGTCGACCATTGCGGCTGGGCTTTCCTCGGCGGCATCGTCGAGGGCGACGGTTCCGGCCCGCCCGACGCGCGGGCCTTCCTGGTCCCGCGCGCGGATCTGCGCGTCCTGGACACCTGGCGCGTCACCGGCCTCAAGGGCACGGGCAGCCACGACGTCGTGGTGGAGGACGCCTTCGTCCCGGAGTACCGGACGCACCGCAACGCCGACCGCTTCCATGGGCGCAACCCCGGCACCGCGGTGAACACCGGGCCGCTCTACCGCGTGCCGCTGCCCCAGCTGCTGTTCCGGGCCATCTCCTCATCCTCGATCGGCGCGCTGCGGCACCTGCTCGACGCCTTTGTCGAGTACAACGGCCCGCGCGTCTCGGTGATGGGCACGGCGGTCGCCCGCGACCCCGTCGCCCAGCTCGCCTGCGCCGAGGCGGCGGCCGGCATCGACGAGATGACGGCCCTGCTCCGGCGCAACTTCGACCGGCTGATGGACCATGCCCGCCGGGGCGGACAGGCGCCGATCCGCGACCGGCAGGTCTACCGCCTGCACGCGACCATGGTGCCGGAACGGTGCTGCGCACTGGCGCAGCGCCTGTTCAAGGCGTCGGGCGCGTCCGCCCTGTCGGAGGACCGGCCGTTCGGCCGCGTCCTCGCCGACCTCGCCGCCGCCCGCCAGCACGCCGCGGTGCAGTTCGAGCTGCACGGCCGCGCGCTGGGTGCCGCGATGCTCGGCGTCGGGGGGGAGGACACGCTGCTGTGAGCTACGCGGCCGCCGGCAGGCCGGCGCCGGCCGCGTGGTCGATGACGTAGAGCCAGCGGCCGTCCGCCTGCCGGCGCACCACTTCGACGCCGCCGCCGGCCGCGACCACGGTGCCGTCCTCGGCCACGATCCGGAACTCCGAGCGCATCAGCGCGAGGTCCCCGGCCTCCAGGCAGAAGGTGTTCCGGGACGCCATGGTCCCCGGCAGTGCCAGCAGCGCGCGCAGTTCGTCCGCGATCGCGCGCGCGCCGCGGCGGACCGCCTGCGTGCCGTGGGGGCGCAACGCGGCCTCCGGCTCGTACAGCGACAGCAGGCCGTCGAGGTCGCGGTCGTCGAAGGCGCGCGCGAAGGTCTCGTTCATCTCGGCCGGGCGGGTTACCTTGTACATGGCTCACTCCATGGTTCGGGGGTGGAGCCGATACATGGATCACACCGTTCCAGCCCTATCCAAACGGGAAGGACTGCAATGCGACCTCGTGCAGACCAGCCGGCCCTGGCCCGGCCGGCACCCGTCAGGCCCGCCGACTGCCCCGTCGAGGACTGGCTGGCCTTCCTCGGCCATCGCTGGAACGCGCTGGTGCTGTGGCATCTCCAGGACGGGCCGAAGCGCCACGGCCGGCTCCTCGAGCTGCTGCCGGGCATCACGCCGAAGGTGCTGTCGGAGCGGCTCGTCGGCCTCGAGGCGCGCGGACTGGTCGCGCGCGAGGAGGTCGCCTCCTTCCCGCGCGCGGTGCGCTACGCGCTGACCGCCAGGGGCGGCGGCATCGTCGCGATCCTGGACCGGATCGAGGAATGGGCCGGCTCGGATCAGCCCGGCCGGCCCGGCTCCTCCGACACCGCCGGGACGGCGAGCGCCGCGTCCAGCGCCCGGATCAGGTCGTCGATGCGGTAGGGCTTGGCGAGCACCGGGAACCCGTCGGCGCGCGCCACCTTCTCGCTGTAGCCGGTCGTCAGGATCACCGGCAGCTCCGGACGCAGCCGCCGGGCCTCCATCGCCAGGTCGATGCCGCTGCGCTTGCCGGGCATCACCACGTCGCTGAACAGCAGGTCGATGCGCGCCCGGCTCGCCAGCAGCGGCAACGCGTCATCGGCGGTGGAGACCCGCGCCACCTCGTAGCCCGCCTCGGCCAGCGCCGCCCCCACGGTCGACGCCACGACCGGGTCGTCCTCCACCATCAGGATGCGCCGGCCGTCGCGCCGCACTGCCGCGACCGGCGCCACCGCGCCGTCGGCAGCCCCCACGGGTGCCAGTGACCGGCGGAGCAGCAGGACGACGGTCGTTCCGGCACCGGGCGTGCTCTCGATCCAGGCGGTGCCGCCGGACTGGTGCGCCAGGCCGTGGACCTGGCTCAGGCCCAGCCCGGTCCCCTCGCCCACGGGCTTGGTCGTGAAGAAGGGATCGAAGGCGCGGGCCGCCACCTCCGGCGGCATGCCGCATCCAGTGTCCGAAACCCACAGCCGCACGAAGTCGCCGGTCAGCCCCGACGGGTCGCCGGGACCGAGGGTCGCGTTGGCGGCGCCGATCGCCAGCGTACCGCCCTCGGGCATCGCGTCGCGGGCGTTGACGGCGAGGTTGATCAGCGCCAGCTCGAACTGGGTCGGGTCGACCTCGACCGTCCACAGCCCGGGGCCGAACTCCGTCTCGAGCGGGATGTCCGCGCGCAGCACGCGATCCAGGAGCTGCGACATCGCCAGCACCCGGTCGCGCACGTCGATCGGCTCCGGGCGCAGCGCCTGGCGGCGCGAGAACGCCATCATCTGCTGCACCAGCTTGGCCCCGCGGTCGATCGCCTGCTGGCCGGCCTCGATCAGCGGCCGGATCTCGGGCAGCTTCGCGCGCCGGTCGATCAGGGCGAGGCAGCCGGACAGCGCCTGGAGCAGGTTGTTGAAGTCGTGCGCCACTCCGCCGGTGATCTGACCGAGCGCGTCCATCTTCTGGGCCTGGCGGAGCCGCTCCTCCGCCTCGGCGCGCTGCTCGGCCTCGCGCCTGAGGGCGAGATGGGCGGCGCGTTCCGACCGGAACCCCCGCAGCGCCAGCCACGAGGTGCCCAGCAGGACCAGGCTGGCGAGGCCGGCGACGAGGCCGTAGACGAGGACGTTCCGGCGCCAGCGGGACAGCACCGCGTCCGTGTCGACCCCGAAACCGACATAGAGGGGGAAGTCCTCGACCTTGCGGTAGGCGTAGTGGCGCTCCACGCCGTCGATGGTGGAGCGGGCGACGAAGTGCCCGCCCTCGGGCTCGCGCGCGATTTCGCGCAGCAGCGGGCTGTCGGGGCCGAGCGGCGGGTTCTCCTCGCGCCGGGGCTCGCGGGCGAGGATCTCGCCGTCCGCGCGGATCAGCACCGCCGCGTGGTCGATCGGCGGGCTGGCCTGCGCGAAGAAGCCGGCGAAGTATTCCGGCGAGACCGAGACGTGGATGATGCCGTCGAACCGGCCGTCGGCGGTCGTGCGCCGGCGGCTCACCGCGAAGGAGGAGATGCCCGTGACCCGGCCCTTGAACACCGTGCCGACGAAGAGGCCGGCGTCGCGTTCCCGCTGTGCCCGGAAATAGTCCCGGTCGGCGGCGGACGCGCCCGGCTGGAACGGCCTGCTGCCGGCCCGCGCGATGCCGTCGGCGTCCGTGATCCAGATCGAGACCGCCTGCTCCAGCGGCTCGTTCAGGCGGGCGAGATAGGCGCTGGTCTCCGGCGACGAGATCTCGTCCCAGCTCAGCCCCCGGATGTGCTCGTCGATCTGGCCGAGCACCAGGTCGTGCGTCTCGAAGACCTTGCGCGCGTGCTCGTGGAGGACGGCGCCGGTGCGGATGATCGTCTCTTCCGCCTCCCGCACCACCTCGATGCGGTTGTGCCAGGACGCGGCCGCGAACGCCAGCAGCGGGACCAGCACCGCGGCGGCAAAAAGCCCCCTTTGCAGGAGGATGGACGGGGCATCGCGCGACATCGCGAGAGACTTAGCCCGGTCGCCGCGGCGTTACCACTGATTCCTTAGGGCAACTCGGCAGGATGAAGTTCCTGTCCCCAGGGAGCAGCGGAAAGGCCGGAACCGGCCTCTCCGCTTTCCTCGATGTTCAGGAAGCAGGAAAACAGCCCTACTCCGTCGCGCCGTACTTCGCCAGCCGGCCGCCGGTCATCGGCTCCGCGACGCCGGTCGTCAACGGGAAGCTGATCGGCAGGCCGCGCATCACCCGCACCGCGAGATAGGCGAAGCATTCCGCCTCGACCGCATCGCCGCGCCAGCCCACGTCCTCGGCCATCACCGGGGTGACCCGGGCGCGGGTGCGGATCGCCTCGACGATCGCCGGGTTCTTGCGCCCGCCGCCGCAGATGATGATCTCCTTCGGGCGCTGCGGAAGCTGGTCGAGCGACCGGCCGACCGTGCCGGCGGTGAAGGCCGTCAGCAGCGCCGCGCCGTCCTTGGGGCTCAGCCCGTCCGCCATGTCGGCCGTGAAGTCGTAGCGGTCGAGCGACTTCGGATAGGGGGCCGAGAGATAGGGATGGTCGAGCAGCCGGGCGAGCCGCTCCTCGTCCACCGACCCCTCGCGCGCGAGCGTGCCGTCGGTGTCCATGTCGCCGAGCCCGTGGCGGCCGATCCAGTCGTTGAGCGGGCCGTTGGCGGGGCCGGTGTCGAAGGCCACGATGTCGTCGCCCCCGCCCCACCAGGTGACGTTGCCGACGCCGCCCAGGTTCAGCACCGCCGAGTTCGGCCCGGCATCGATCCGGCGCAGCAGCGCCACGTGGTAGGCGGCCGACAGCGGCGCGCCGTGGCCGCCGGCGCGCATGTCCGCGGTCCGGAAGTCGAAGGCGACGTCGGTGCCGACGATCTCCGCCATCAGCGCGCCGTCGCCGAGCTGGCGGGTGTCGCCGTGGCGCGCCGCGTCCGGCGCGCGGTGCAGCACGGTCTGGCCGTGGAAGCCCACGACCGCGACCTCCTTCGGCGACAGGCCGGCCTCCTTCAGGAAGTCGCGCACCGCATGGGCCTGCGCCTCGCTGAGCGCGATCTCGGCCTTGCGGAAGATTTCGGGCTCGGGCCCTTCGAAGCGCCACTCCAGCGCGGCCGACACGGCGTCCGCCAGCAGGTGGCGCAGGTCCGAGGAATAGGGCGCCAGCGTCCAGTTCCCGAACTCCTGGACGTCCACGCCGTCGGTCCTGATCAGCGCGACGTCGATCATCCCGTCAAGGACGGTACCCGTCATCAGTCCAACGGCCCAAACCGGCTTCATCGACGATCTCCAGTTTCCTATGGTGCGGCGGGTCCGCTCACGCGGCGGTTTCCCGATTGAGGTGATGGTTGAAGATGCCGCCCTCCGGCTTGCGGCAGGTCCGGCAATGGGGGACGTTCTGCCGCCCCTTGGCCGCGAGCTGCGCCCGGAAGGCGATCGCACGGCCGACGACGACGTCCGGCGTCTCCTCGATCAGGTTGCCGACCATGCCCGGGCGCCCGTGGCTGATGACGCAGATCGACGTGTCGCCGTTCGGCGCCATGCACAGCGTGTGGCCCGCCCAGAAGCACGGGCCGTGCGGCACCGGCAGGTTCGGGTGCACCTCCTCCGCCATCATGCGCGCCAGCGTCTCGTCGCTGTCCAGCACGTCGGCCTTGTCGATCCGGTGCTCGGCCCCGCCGGGCAGCAGCGGCTTGACCTTGACGTGGTCGTCGACGCGGTCGATCAGGCGCAGGAACTCCGGGTCGTAGTCCTCCAGCGGCTCGCCGAGGTCGATCTGGTAGACGCCGACCGTCGTGATGCCGCTGCCCCCGCCCAGGTCGAGCAGGGTCTTCAAGCCCTTCAGCGTGCGCACGAAGGTGCCCTCGCCCCGGTTGAGGTCGTGGCTGTGCCGGTTGCCGCCGTCGACGGACACGAAGACCTTGTGCGGCCAGCCGACCTCCAGCACCTCGCGCACGCGCTTGGGCGTCAGCATGGTGCCGTTGGTGTGCCATTGCAGCGGGGTGTCCGGCATCACGTCGCGCACCGCCGCCAGCAGCTCGGCGAAGCGCGGGTTCATCAGCGGCTCGCCGCGCCAGTTCAGGTGGATCGTCTTGACCTCCACCGCCGGGCTGCGGACGAGCGATTCGAGCACGCCGCGCAGCTCCCCGGGATCGAGGTCGAGCTTGCCGTGGCTCTGCTTGGTGTAGCACAGACGGCAGGACAGGTTGCAGCGCGTCGTCGGGTCGAGCCAGAGCCAGACCGGCTGGGCCGGCTGGGCCGCCGTCCCGCGGCGGCCCGTCACGGTGTCGAGCATCGGAACACCTCCTGCATTGGGGCGAATGGGGGTCAGATCGCGTTCTCCGTCCGCAGATCCTCGATGTCCTTTTCCTGGTAGCCGAGCCAGTCCCGGAGCACCGCCTCGGTATGCTCGCCGAGCGCCGGCGCCCCGGTGCGGACCGTGGCCGGCGTCTCGTGCAGGCGCACCGCCGGCCCCTGGAAGGGGACCGAGCCGAGCTCGGGATGGGGCACCTCGACGATGACGCCGCGGTGGCGGGCCTGCGGGTTGTCGACGACGTCGCCGATGGTCGCGACACGCTCGCACGGGACGTCCGCCTCGTGCAGGCGGCGCAGGATCTCGTCTCCCGGCACGCCGGCCGCCCAGTCGTCGATGATCCGCTCCAGCTCCGCGACGTTGGCGTTGCGGGCCATGAAGGTCGAGAAGCGCGGGTCGTCCGCCAGCTCGGGCCGCTCCATCACCGCCAGCAGCCGCGGGAAATGCACCTCGTTGCCGGCGACGACGTAGATCCAGACCCCGTCCGCGCTGCGCAGGCAATGCGACGGCGACAGGTAGCGGTCGCGGTTGCCCAGGCGCGACATCTCGTTGCCGAACAGGATCTTCTCCGGGATCGCCGTCGTCAGCATCGAGATGCCGGTCTCGAACAGCGTCGCCTCGACCACCTGGCCGCGCCCGGTGCGCTGGCGCGCCTGGAGCGCTCCCAGCGCGCCGATCGCGGCGTAGAGCGCGGTGCCGTAGTCGCAGACGAAGACCCCGGACATGGTCGGCGGGCCGTCGGCTTGGCCGGTCTGGTACATCACCCCGCTCAGCGCCTGGGCGGCGCCGTCGAAGCAGGCATGGTCGGCCAGCGGCCCGTCCTGCCCGAAGCCCGAGACGCGGACCATGATCAGGCGCGGGTTGAGGCCGCTCAGCACGTCCCAGCCGCAGCCCATCCGCTCCATCGTGCCGGGCCGGAAATTCTCGATCAGGATGTCGGCCCCGGCCGCCAGCGCGCGCAGCAGTTCCTGCGAGCGCGGGTTCCGGAAGTCCAGGGTCAGGCTGCGCTTGTTGCGGTTGGAGGACATGAAGAACAGCGTGTCGCCGCCGACCGTCTCGCCGACCCGGCGCCCTTCCTCGCCCCCGTCCGAACGCTCCACCTTGACGACGTCCGCGCCGAGGTCGCCCAGGATCTGCGCGCAGAAGGGTCCGGCGATATAGCGGGACAGGTCCAGGACCTTCACCCCGTCGAGCGCACCGACCATCGCTTGCTCCCCATGTCCGCGGTCTCCGGCAGCGGGCACGCCATCCGCCAGCAGAAGTTGAGTAATGGAATTACTCAACCTCGTTCAAATCCCGAAATCCATTCAATGATTACGGATTCGTCCAAGAAGCAATCCACAGATTGCCCAATCGGGAGTAGAAGCGAAATGTTTCATCCTGTCAATACATTAGTAACATCTTTTGAAAGAATACGAAAGCATGCGATGATTAAACATTGGCGATGATTGCCGATTACTGTGTTTTCTTTGGGGCCCGCCATCATTCCTGCCCCCTCAGCCTTGGGTCCAGCGTATCGCGGAGCGTGTCGCCCAGGAGGTTGAAGCCGAAGGACAGGAACAGGATCGCGAAGCCCGCGAAGACCGCGCTCCAGGGCGACAGCAGCAGGAAGTTGCGCCCTTCCGACAGCATCAGCCCGAGCGACGGCGTCGGCGGCTGGGTGCCGAGGCCGAGGAAGGAGAGCGAGGCCTCGACCAGGATCGCGGTCGAAAGCAGCAGGCTGGTCTGGACCAGGATCACCGAGGCGAGGTTGGGCAGCACGTGGCGGAACAGGATGCGCGTGTCCGAGGCGCCGACCGCCCGCGCCCCGGTCACGTACTCGCTCTCGCAGATCACGAGGGCGGGGCCGCGCAGCAGGCGGGCGAAGATCGGGGTGTAGACGACCGCGATCGCGACCGCGGCGCTGGTGGTGTGCGGGCCGAGCACGGCGATGATGCCGATCGCGAGCAGCATCACCGGGAAGGCGAACAGCACGTCCATCAGGCGCATCGACACGCGCTCGAACCAGCCGCGGCGGTAGGCGGCCAGCAGGCCGATCGTCCCGCCGGCCAGCAGCGCCAGCGCGACCGCGACGACGCAAGCCGCGAGCGAGGTGCGGTAGCCGTGCAGGATGCGCGACAGCACGTCGCGCCCGAGCTGGTCGGTGCCGAGCGGATGGGCCGCGCTCGGCCCCTTCAACCGGGCGACGATGTCCTGCTCCAGCGGCCCGTAGGGCGCGATCCATTCGGCCCCGACGGCCACGAAGACCTGGAGCGCCACGAAGGCCAGGGCGAAGGCGAGCAGCGGATGCTGGCGCAGGGTCTTCACGTCAGCCCCTCACGCGCGGGTCGATCAGGCCGTACAGGAGGTCGACCATGAAATTGACGAGGACGAAGCCCAGCGTGACGACCAGGATCGTCGCCTGGACCAGCGGGTAGTTGCGCTCGGCGATCGCCCCCAGGATCAGGCGGCCGAGGCCCGGGATCGCGAAGACCTGCTCGACTACGATCGCGCCGCCGAGCAGGTAGCCGGTCAGGATGCCGACGCTGGTGACGAAGGGGATCAGGGCGTTGCGCAGCGCGTGGCGGTAGACGACGAGCCGCTCCGGCGCGCCCTTGGCGCGGGCGGTGCGGATGTAGTCCTGGCCGAGCGCGTCCAGCATCGCCGTGCGCACGAGGCGCGAGAGGTTGGCCAGGATCGGCAGCGCCAGCGCGATCGTCGGCAGGACCATGCGCTGCAGGTTGCCGATCGGGTCGGTGCTGAACGGGACGTAGCCCAGCGACGCGAAGCCGGGCGCCAGCTTGGCCAGCAGCAGGATCATGACGATGCCGAGCCAGAATGAGGGGATCGTGAGGCCGGCGATCGCGCCGACCCGCATCGCGACGTCGGCCCCGCGCCCGCGCAGCTGCGCCATCAGGCAGCCGACCGGGACGGCGAGCCCGGCGCCGATCGCCAGCGACAGCACCGTCAGCTCCAGCGTCGGCCACAGATGGAGCAGGATCTCGTCGGCGACCGGCCGCCCGGTCCAGACCGAGGAGCCGAGGTCGCCCTGCAGCGCCGAGCCGGCCCACACCAGGTACTGCTCGACCAGCGGCCGGTCGAGGCCGAGCCGGCCGCGCAGCTCGGCCATGGCCTCGGGCGTGACCTCCGCGTTCGCGCCCAGCATGATCGCGACCGCGTCGCCGGGGATCATGCGGATCATCAGGAAGACGATCACCGACACCCCGAACAGCACCAGGGCGAGGTCGAGGATGCGGGCGAGGACGAGACGTCCGAGCATGCCGTGCCGCCTGCTTGTTCGAAAGAAAAGGGGCGCCGCCCTTCCGGGCGGCGCCCCCGGGGATCAGCGGCCGACCGAGGTGTCGGCCAGCGTCCCGAGCGACCGGGTGGCCAGGATGTCGTAGCCCTGCACCTCGTCCCGGGTCGCCGTGGCGAGCCGGCTGTACGCGATGTGGGCGGCCGGGCCGGAGCAGGCGAGCGTACGCTGCACCTGGTCGTAGATCTCCTTGCGCGCGGCCTGGTCCTGGGTCGAGCGCCCCTTGTCGAGCAGCGCGTCCAACTCGGGGTTGCTGTACTTGAACACGTTGGTCGAGCCGTCGGTACGGAACGCGCGGTAGAAGTACTCGTCGGGGTCGACGCTGCCCGCGTTCAGCGACGCGAACATGTCGAAGTTGCTGTTGCGCCAGTCCTGCACGAACTGGCCCTGCTCCTGGTTGTTCAGCTCCACCGCGAAGCCGGCGTCGTTGAGCTGGGCCTGGACCACCTGGGCCACGTCCCGGATGTCCTGGCGCGGCAGCACGTTCATGGTGACCTTGACCGGCATCTGGACGCCGGCCTCCTCCAGCAGGGCCCGCGCCTTGGCCGGGTCGTGCTCGTAGCAGGGGTACTCGGACACGTCGAGCGCCCACTGCTTGAGCGCCGGCGACAGCGGGCCGGCCGGCACGCCGGCGCCGAACAGGGCCGCCTGCACGATGTCGTCGCGGTTGATCGCGTAGTTCACCGCCTCGCGCACCTTGGGGTCGTCGAAGGGCGGCTTGGACGCGTTCATGCCGACCAGGATGTAGGCGAGGTCCAGCGTCTCCTCGAGCTTCACGCCGGGCTGGCCCTGGAGCTGCAGCGCGGTCGCGGCGTCGAGATGGGGCAGCATCTGGTATTGGCCGTTCACCAGCCCGACCTGCCGGGTCGCGGATTCCGGCACGAAGTTGAACTTGAGCGCGTCGACCTTGGGCACGCCCTCCTGCCAGTAGTCCTCGTTGCCCGCGAGCAGCAGGTAGCCGTTCGGCTGCCATTCCTGGAAGCGGAACGGGCCGGTGCCGACCGGGGCCTTCTGCAAGGCCTCCTTGTCCGCCTTGGCCTCGCTCGGCACGATCGCGATCGAGGTCAGGGAGGAGAGCAGCGGCGCCGACGGCTCCTTCAGCTTCAGCTCGACGGTGCGCGGGTCGACCGCGGTCGCGCTCTCCACCGCCGACACGCGGCTGGCGAGCGGCGAGGCGATGTCCTGCGACTGCACGCGCTCGATCGAGGCGACGACGTCCTCGGCGTCCATCGCGGAGCCGTCGTGGAAGGTGACGCCCTCGCGCAGCTTGAAGGTGTAGGTCAGGCCGTCCGGGGACACGGACCAGGACTCGGCCAGCACGGGAACGATCGACAGGTCCTGGTCGACTCCGGTCAGGCCCTCGTACAGGAGGCCCGTGGTGACCTGGTGCGTCGCGAAGGCGGTGGCGATGTGGGGATCGAGACCGGCGGGGGAAAGATCGGTCGCCAGTTCGAGCGTTTGCGCGACCGCCCCCGTCGCCAAGACCGACATCCCGCCCGCAAGCATCGTCGTACGGAGCTTTTTCAGGCCCATTGCGTCCTCCCAGTGTGAACGTACGGACCAGATATATACCACACGCGCCGACGAGTCATGGTCCAATTATAGACCATGCTAGACCACTTGGAGCCTCGTCGTGTAGTCTCGCCCCCCTGAAGCCCCCTGAAGCGCCCCCGGGGCGGAGCCGGCCGGAGCCCATGACGACACCCCTGCTGAGCGTCGAGAACCTGTCCCTCGCGATGGCCGGCCAGCCGGTGGTCGAGGACGTATCCTTCGCCCTCGCGCCCGGCGAGATGCTGGGCCTCGTCGGCGAGTCCGGCTGCGGCAAGACCGTGACGGCCCTCTCGATCATGAGGCTCGTGCCCGAGCCGCCCGGCCGGGTGACCGGCGGGCGCATCCTGTTCGAGGGCGACGACCTCCTGCATCTCGGGCCCGACGCGCTGCGCCGCATCCGCGGCGACCGGATCGGCATGATCTTCCAGGAACCGATGACGTCGCTCAACCCCGTCTTCACGGTCGGCCGCCAGATCGCCGAGGCGGTCCTGCTGCACCGGCCGGTCGGGCGCGCCGCCGCGCGCGAGCGCGCGGTCGAGCTGCTGGAGCTGGTCGGCATCCCGGCGCCCGCGGACGCGCTCGACCGCTACCCGCACCAGATGTCGGGCGGCCAGCGCCAGCGGGTCATGATCGCGATGGCGCTCGCCAACGAGCCCCGGCTGCTGATCGCGGACGAGCCGACCACGGCCCTCGACGTCACGGTCCAGGCGCAGATCCTCGACCTGATCGACCGGCTGCGGCGCGAGCTGGGCATGGCGGTGCTGATCATCACCCACGACCTCGGCGTCGTCTCGGAGTTCTGCGACCGGGTCGCGGTGATGTATGCGGGCCGCATCGTCGAGGAGGCGCCGACGGCCGAGCTGTTCGCCGCCCCCATGCACCGCTACACCAGGGCGCTGATGACGACGATCCCGGCCGCCAACCCGCCGGGCCGGCCGCTGCCGACGATCGCGGGCACGGTCCCGCCGCCCGGCCGCCGGCCGGAGGGATGCGGCTTCGCGCCCCGCTGCGCCGCGAGCCTCGCCGACTGCGCCCGCCCCTCCCCGCCCCTGTTCGGCCAGGGCGCGCACCGCCACCGCTGCTGGAACCCCGCCGCATGACCGCCCTTCTCGAAGTCTCCGGCCTCACCAAGTCCTATCCGGGCCCGCGCGGCTCCTCGGTGAAGGCCGTGGACGGGGTGAGCCTGAGCCTGGAGCGGGGCGAGGTGCTGGGGGTCGTCGGCGAGTCCGGCTGCGGGAAGTCGACGCTCGGGCGCGCGATCCTGCGCCTGATCGAGCCGAACGGCGGCCGCGTCGCGTTCGAGGGCGAGGACCTGCTGGCGCTCGGCCCGCGCGCGATGAAGCGGCGCCGGCGCGACCTGCAGATCGTGTTCCAGGACCCGTTCGGCTCGCTGAACCCCCGCCACAAGGTCGGCGAGATCGTGCGCGAACCGCTGGACGTCCACGGCGTCGGCACGAGGCGGGAGCGCGCGGACCGCGTCGCCGCGCTGCTGGAGCTGGTCGGTCTGCCCCAGGAGGCGGCGGGGCGCTACCCGCACGAGTTCTCCGGCGGCCAGCGCCAGCGCATCGCGATCGCCCGCGCCCTGGCGCTCGAGCCCAAGCTGATCGTCGCCGACGAGCCGGTCTCGGCCCTCGACGTGTCGATCCAGTCGCAGATCATCAACCTGATCGCCGAGTTGCGCGCGCGGCTCGGCCTGTCGATCCTGTTCATCAGCCACGACCTGTCGGTGATCCGCCACGTCAGCGACCGGATCGCCGTGATGTATCTCGGCCGCATCGTCGAGATCGGGCCGGCCGCCGAGGTGTTCGAGAACCCCGCCCACCCCTACACCCGGGCGCTGCTGTCGGCGGTGCCGCGGCCCGGCGTCGCCGGCCGCCAGGACCGGATCGTGCTGACCGGCGAGCTGCCGGACCCCGCGCATCCGCCGAGCGGCTGCGCCTTCCACACCCGCTGCCCGCACGCGATGCCGCGCTGCTCCGTCGAGCGGCCGGAACTGGTCGAGCGCCGGGCCGACGGCGCGATCCGCGAGAACGCGTGCCTGCTGCACGCCGCAGTCTAGTCCAGGGGCGGCGCAGGGCGGCCCAGGCCGCCGGTTCAGCGCCGCACGAGCAGGCAGCCCGCGACCACGAGCGCGGCCCCGGCGAGCGTCGCCGGCCCGGGCACCTCGCCGAACACCGCGAGCCCGATCAGCGCCGCCCACACGAAGCCGGTGTATTCCAGCGCCACCAGCCGGCTCGCCTCGCCGCGCGCGAACGCATGGGCGAGCGCAAGCTGCCCCGCGACGCCCAGCGCCCCGACCACCGCCAGCAGCCAGGCCGAGCGCAGGTCGACCGGGGCCCACGCCAGGCCGGCCGGCACCGCGAGCAGGAGGGCCGGCACCACGGACTGGAACAGGACGATCAGGGCCGCGGGCTCGGTCTGCGCCTGGCGGCGCAGCAGCACCACCGCCAGCGCGTAGGTGAGCGCCGAGGCCAGCACCGCCGCGGCCCCGGCCAGCCGCTCGGGCGCCGGGGCCTGCAGGTCCAGCCCGCCGACCACCGTCAGCAGCACTCCCGCGAAGCCGAGGCCCAGCGCCGCGAAGACGGCCGCCGAGGGCCGCTCGCCGAGCATCGCCGGCGCCAGCAGCGCGACCAGGATCGGGGCCAGGTAGGACAGCGCGAACACCTCGGCGAGCGGCAGCCGGCCCAGCCCGTAGAAGAAGCCCAGCGAGCTCGCCGCGATCAGCACCCCGCGCACGAGATAGCCACGCATCGCGGCGCGCCCCGGCACCGGGACGCGGCGGAAGACGAAGGGGCCGACGATGCAGGCCGTCGCGAGGAAGCGCAGGAAGGTGAGCTGGAGCACGGGAAAGAGCGGCGCCAGCTCCTTGACCACGCCGTCCATCACGCTCAGGAAGGCGATGCCGGCCGCGGCCAGGCCCCAGGGCGGGACCGCGCCGGGGAAGCCAGCCGCCGCTCGGACCGGGACTGCCGGCACCCTGCCGTCGCTCATGGTACCACCTTCTCGGGACCGGTCTTGTGCTGGCCGGCTATTGGACCTATGGTGGTCTACCGGACATGAGGTGGTCATGGCAACCGAAGATTTAAGCCCGCGCTATGTCGATCTCGACGCGTGGGGCGACGGGGACGTACTGAAGGCTTTCCTCGAGGGCCAGCTCGCGGCCGTGGCCGCGGTCGGCCCGGCGCTGCCCGCGATCGCGGCCGCCGCTTCGGCATCGGTCGCGGGCCTGCGGCGCGGCGGCCGCCTCGTCTATGTCGGTGCCGGCACCTCCGGGCGCATCGGTGTCCAGGACGGTGCCGAGCTGACGCCGACCTTCGACTGGCCGAAGGGCCGGCTCGCCTTCGCGATCGCCGGCGGCGACGGCGCGTTGCTGGAGGCGGTCGAGAACGCCGAGGACAGCGCCGAGGACGGCGTCGCCCGCATGACCGAGGCCGGGATCGGTCCCGACGACGTCGTGGTCGGGATCGCGGCGAGCGGCACCACCCCCTACACGGTCGCCGCGGTCCGCGCCGCGGCTGAGCGCGGGTCGATCACGATCGGGATCGCCAACAACCCCGGCACCCCGCTGCTGGCGGCCAGCGCGCATCCGGTGCTGGTCGAGACCGGGGAGGAGGCGATCGCGGGGTCGACCCGGATGAAGGCCGGCACCGCCCAGAAGGTGGTGCTGAACCTGTTCTCCTCGCTGGTCATGATCCGCCTGGGCCGGGTCTATCGCGGCGAGATGGTGCACATGCGGGCGACGAACGCGAAGCTGCGCCGGCGCAGCGAGGTGATGATCGCGCGCCTGACCGGGTGCGGCGCTGACGAGGCGGCGCGCGCGCTGGCCGAGGCCGAGGGGGACCTGAAGCTGGCGGTGATCCTGGTGTCCGGCGTGCCGCGCCAGCGCGCCGAGGCCGTGCTGGCGCGCAGCGGCGGCAACCTGCGCGCCGCGATGGCGGAGATCGCCTCCCATGGGTGAAGCACCGGTCCAGGCCCGCGCCGCCTATGCCCAGATCCTGGCGGCGGTCGATCCCACCGACCCCACGCCCCGTTACCTGCAGCTTGCGACCGTGGTGCGCGACCTGGTCCAGCGCGGCGTGTTCCGCCCCGGCGAGGCCCTGCCCTCGGAGCGCGACCTTTCGGCCATGACCGGCTTCGCCCGGGTCACGGTCCGGCGCGCGATCGACGAGCTGCTGAAGGAGGGCATCCTGTCCCGCCGCCACGGCTCGGGCACCTACGTGGCCCGGCGGATCGAGCAGCCGCTGTCGATCCTGGCGGGCTTCTCGGAGGACATGAAGACGCGCGGTCTGCGTCCGGGCTCGACCTGGATCGGCCGCGTGCTCGCCCGCCCGACCCCGCAGGAGGCGCTGGCGCTGGGCGTCGGCCCGAACGACCAGGTCGTCCGCCTGTCGCGGGTACGCACCGCCGACGACGAGCCGCTGGCCCTCGAGGTCGCGGTGATCCCGGCCGCGATGCTGCCGTCCCCGGACCTCGTCCAGGGCTCGCTCTACGCCGCGCTGTCGGAGCGCGGCTACCGGCCCGCCCATGGCGTCCAGCGCCTGCACGCGGCGCTGGCCACCGCCGAGGAGGCGCGCCAGCTCCTGATCCCGGTCGGCGGCGCGATCCTGCGCATCGAGCGCCGGGCCTTCCTCGCCAACGGCCGGCCGCTGGAGTTCACGACCTCCGCCTACCGCGGCGACCGCTACGACTTCGTCGCGACGCTGAAGGGCATCGCCGAGCAGGACGAGAAGACGCGCTAGGCATGCTCGACCTGCTGTGCCGCGTGAGTTCTCCCGGCGGCCCCGTCAACGAGGACGCCGCCGGAACGGCCGGGTGCTTCGCCTGGATCATCGACGGCGCGTCGGGCTCGGGCGATGCGGCGCGCCTCGCCTCGGTGATGGACGCTTTCCTCGCGGCCGAGGCGCCCCGCCACGGTCCCGGGACCCTGGCGGACCTGCTGTCCGGCCTGGAGGCGCATCTGGCCGGCCTGTTCCCGGAAGACGGCCCCTCGGCCTGCCTCGGCCTCGTCGCGTTCGGGGTGCCGCGGGACGGGCGGGTGCCCGTGCAGGGCGCGGTGCTGGGCGACGTCTGCGTGTACCTGGACGCCGGTCCGGGCTTCGTGCGCTGGACCGACGACCGGCTGAAACCCTTCGAGGCGCGCACGCTCGCGGCACTGGCGTCCGGCGACGCCGGGCAGGTCCGGGCGCAGATCCGCCGCAACCGCGCCTTCCTCAACCGCGACGGCGGGTATTTCGCGGTCCATCCGCGCCTGCCCTGGGCGCATGCGGCCCTCCGGTTCGAGGCGAGCGTCGCCGCCGGCAGCCCGGTCGTGCTCGCGACGGACGGCTTCACGCGGCTCGACGACCTCTTCGGGCACATGGACGCGCGCGCGCTCGCCGCCGCGGTCGCCGCCGGCGGGGCGGCGGCCCTGCTCGGGACGCTGCGTGCGCTCGAGGGCGCCGACCCCGACGGCAGGCGCCATCCCCGGGTCAAGCGGCACGACGACGCGACCGTCCTCGCGGTCGCCGCGGCGTGACGGTCGCGGCCGTGGCGCCCCAGCCTATTTCTTCGTCAGCATCAGCGCGCCCTGGTGGCGGACTCGGCCCTTGATCTTCTCCGCCAGCATGGCGAGCATCCAGGGCAGGTCGACCTCGACCTCGACCGAGTCGTCCAGTACCTCGATGCGGCCGGTGATGGTCTGGGCGAGCGCGACGACGCGGAACACCAGGGTGTCGCCCTGCCATTCCTCGTCGATCGAGGTCGCGACCCCGGCGAGGTGGGAGCGCATCCGGTCCCGGCCTTCCTGCAGCCGGTTCCTGGCTTCCTGCTTGCCGAGCTGGTGAGGGATGCTGACGGTTACGGGCCTGGACATTCGATCTCCGCTTCCTGCTGGCGCCCACGGCTCGACGCCGAGCATAGCAGGTCCGCGCGCCCACTTCACGCCATGCGGTCCCGCCCCTCGATCCACGACAGCTCGCGCGGATAGTAGATCGGCACGCACCAGTGGTTCCCGGCGACCCACTCCGTGTTCGGCAGCGCGACGTCGTGCTTCATCAGGCGGTGGCAGGGCATCTCGTAGACCTTGCCGGTCGACTTCTCGATCGGCTCGAACACGATGAACTTGTAGTAGCCGCTCTCCATCCCCTCCGGGAACACGACCCGGTTCGGGTATCGGGGCTCCAGCACCTCGCGGGCATAGGCGCGCTTCCAGGCCGCGATCTCGGGCAGGCGCCGCGTCTGCACGACGCCCATCGCCGCGGTGAACTCGTCCATGCGGTGGTTCATGCTGGCGATCGCCCCGCGCGAGCCCCGCCCGTAGTCGCGGTAGGAGCGCTGGTGGCGCAGCAGGTCCTCGTCGGTGCTGACGACCATGCCGCCCTCGCCGGTCGAGATCGTCTTGGTCGCGTAGAAGGAATAGATGCCGACGTCGCCCCAGGTGCCGGCGCGCTTGCCGTTCCAGTGCGCGCCATGGGCGTGGGCGCAGTCCTCCAGCAGCCGGATGCCCTTGTCGCGGCAATAGGCGGCGATCCGCTCGACGTCGAAGGCGATGTGGCCGCCGATGTGCACGATCCAGGCCGCCTTCGGCCGCACGGCTTCCGCCTTGGCCACGAAGTCGTCGAAGGAGCCGCACAGATCCTCGCGGTTGCAGTCGTAGAACACGACCTCGGCGCCCGCCAGCACCGAGGCCCGCGGCGTCGCGACGAAGGTGTTGGACGGGCACAGCACGCGCTCGCCCGCGACGCCGACATAGTCGAGCACGCCCTGCGCGGCGCCGGCCCAGTTGTTGTAGGCGACCGCCCCGGCGCCGCACTCC
>NZ_DASYHS010000280.1:0-15769 GCF_035998295.1 Arenibaculum sp.
GGGACATCTACATGCGAAAGTGACGTGATCCTCTCCACGTTTCGCTGTTTGCCCGGGACCGATCAACACAGCCGAAGGAGAGCTTCATGACGAAGACCAGCACCCTGGCGCTCGCAGTCGCCCTGGCTCTGAGCGCCGGAAGCGTCCACGCGCAGGAGTACCGCGACTGGGATACCGATGCCAGCGGCACCATCGGCGAGAGCGAGTTCATGGCCGGTGCCGGCGAAACCGGCGCGTTCGGCGAGTGGGATGCCGACAGCGACGGTCTCATCGCCGAGAACGAATTCCAGGGCGGCCTCTACAACACCTGGGACGATGACGAGAACGACGAGCTGACCGAGGCCGAGTTCACCGAGGGCTGGAACACCTGGTACGGCGATACCGAGGTCAGCTACGGCGAGTGGGACGGGGACGGCAGCGGCGCGCTGTCCGAGGAAGAGTTCGGTGCCGGCATCGCCGACGCCGGCGTGTACTCGCAGTGGGAGTCCGACGAGACCGCCGGGCTGAACGAGGAAGAGTTCTACGGCGGCGCCTACGGCACCGTCGACGCCGATGACGACGGCGAGCTCGCCGAGGCCGAGTACGGCGAGTACGAGGAAGACGACGACTGGCTGTTCTGACGACCGTGCGATCGCATGCCGCGCATCACCCGATGCGCGGCCTCCCTCGTGACCATTCGAAGCCAGACGGAGACCGAACGATGAAGACCGCCATCACCGCATTCACCCTCGCCCTGCTGCTCTCGACCGCGCCGGCCGGCGCGCAGACCAGCGCCTCGGCCGGCGCGCAGGCGGGCTGGGACACCTGGGACGCCGACACCAGCGGCGCCATCTCGCAGGAGGAGTTCCGCTCGAAGGCCGAGGAGACCGGCCTGTTCGGCATCTGGGACGAGAACGACGACGACCAGATCAGTTCCGAGGAGTACGGCGGCGGCCTGTTCTCGGTGCTGGACGACGACGATGACGGCTCCCTCACCGTTTCGGAATGGGACGAGGGGATCGACCGGATCTTCGGCGAACAGGCGGCCAATCTCGAAACCTCGGCCTGGGACGACGACGGCGACGGCACGATCACCCGCGAGGAGTTCAACGAGCAGATCGGCGAGGCCGGCCTGTTCGCGTCGATGGAGCCGGGCGATGACGAGCAGCTGGGCCAGGACGAGTTCCTGGGCGGGCTGTTCGACACGGCCGACGCCGACGACGACGAGGAAGTCTCGAACGACGAGTTCATGTTCGACGATTTCCTGTTCTGAGCGCGGACCGGGAACGAAACGGGGCGCCCCTCGCGGGGCGCCCCTATTTTTTTTTCCGAACGACGGGACGCTTGCTCAGTCGCGCCCGACGCGCTCGCCGGCCAGCGTCGCCTGGGCGGCGGCGAGACGGGCGATCGGGACGCGGTAGGGCGAGCAGGAGACGTAGTCGAGGCCGACTTGCTCGCAGAAGCGGATCGAGGACGGGTCGCCCCCGTGCTCGCCGCAGATGCCGAGCTTGACGTCGGGCCGGGTCTCCCGGCCGCGCGAGACCGCGAGGCGCACCAGCTCGCCCACCCCCTCCTGGTCGAGGCTCACGAAGGGGTCGTGCTCCAGGATGCCGTGGCGCTGGTAGTCCGGCAGGAAGCTCGCCGCGTCGTCGCGGGAGATGCCGAAGGTCGTCTGCGTCAGGTCGTTGGTGCCGAAGCTGAAGAACTCCGCGCTGGCGGCGATGTCGCCGGCGCGCAGTGCTGCGCGCGGCAGCTCGATCATGGTGCCGACGAGATAGTCGATCCTGCGTCCGGACGCCTGCATCACCTCGCCCGCGACGCGGTCGATCACCGCCTTCAGGATGTCCAGCTCCTTGCGGGAGCCGACCAGCGGGATCATGATCTCCGGCGTCACCGTCTCGCCGCTGTCGCGGAACACCTCGACCGCCGCCTCGAAGATCGCGCGGGCCTGCATCTCGTAGATCTCGGGATAGGAGATGCCGAGCCGGCAGCCGCGATGGCCGAGCATCGGGTTCGCTTCGTGGAGCTGCAGCGCGCGATGGCGGACCCGCGGGGCGTCGATGCCGGCGGCGGCGGCCACCTCCGCCATCTCCTCCTCGGTGTTGGGCAGGAACTCGTGCAGCGGCGGGTCGAGCAGGCGGATCGTGACCGGCAGCCCCTTCATGATCCCGAACAGCTCGACGAAGTCGCGGCGCTGCATCGGCTCGATCTTGGCCAGCGCCGCGCGGCGGCCGGCCTCGTCCTCGGCCAGGATCATCTCGCGCACGGCGACGATGCGGTCGGTGTCGAAGAACATGTGCTCGGTCCGGCACAGGCCGATGCCCTCGGCCCCGAACCGCACCGCGGTGCGCGCGTCCAGCGGCGTCTCGGCGTTGGTGCGCACCCTCATCCGCCGGATGCCGTCCGCCCAGCCCATCAGGGTCGCGAAGTCGCCCGACAGCTCGGGCTGGATCGTCGGCACCTCGCCCAGCATCACCTCGCCGGTCGAGCCGTCGATGGTCACGACGTCGCCGGCCTTGATCGTGACGCCGCGCACCATCACGGTCTGGCCCTTGTAGTCGACGCGCAGCTCGCCGGCGCCGGCGACGCAGGCCCGGCCCATGCCGCGGGCGACGACGGCCGCGTGGCTGGTCATGCCGCCGCGCGTCGTCAGGATACCCCTGGCGGCGTGCATGCCGTGGATGTCCTCGGGGCTGGTCTCGATCCGGCACAAGATCACCGCCTCGCCCATCTCCGACAGGCTCTCCGCCTCGTCGGCGCTGAAGACGAGCTTGCCGGACGCCGCACCCGGCGAGGCCGGCAGGCCGCGCGCGATCACGGTGCGCTGCGCCTTGGGATCGAGCGTCGGGTGCAGGAGCTGGTCGAGGGAGGACGGCTCGATGCGCCGGACCGCCTCCTCGCGCGTGACCACGCCCTCGGCGCACAGGTCGACCGCGATCTTGAGGGCGGCCGCGGCCGTGCGCTTGCCGGTGCGGGTCTGCAGCATGTACAGCTTGCCCTGCTGCACCGTGAACTCGATGTCCTGCATGTCGCGGTAGTGCCGCTCCAGGCGCAGGCGCACCGCGTCGAGCTGGGCGAACACCTCGGGCATCACCTCCTCCATCGCGGGGAGGTCAGACTTGTTCGCGAGCTTGCCCGCCACCGTCAGGTGCTGGGGCGTGCGGATGCCGGCGACGACGTCCTCGCCCTGGGCGTTCACGAGATACTCGCCATAGAAGCGGTTCTCGCCGGTCGAGGGATCGCGCGTGAAGGCGACGCCGGTCGCGCAGTCCTCGCCCATGTTGCCGAACACCATGGCCTGGACGTTGACGGCCGTGCCCCAGTCGGCGGGGATGTCGTGCAGGCGCCGGTAGGTGATCGCGCGCTGGTTCATCCAGGAGCCGAACACCGCGCCGATCGCGCCCCAGAGCTGCTCGTGGACGTCCTGGGGGAAGGGCCGGCCGAGCGCGTGGGCGACCGCCTTCTTGTAGTCCTGGACCACCGCCTGCCAGTCGGCGGACGTCATCTCGGTGTCGAGGGTGATGTCGCGGTCGCGCTTGGCGTGCTCCAGGATCTCCTCGAAATGGTGGTGGTCGACGCCCAGCACGACGTTGCCGTACATCTGGATGAAGCGGCGGTAGCTGTCGAAGGCGAAGCGCTCGTCGCCGGAACGCCGGGCCAGGCCGCGCACCGTCTCGTCGTTGAGGCCGAGGTTCAGGACGGTGTCCATCATGCCCGGCATCGAGGCGCGAGCACCCGAGCGCACCGAGACCAGCAGCGGGTCGGCGGCGTCGCCGAAGCGGCTGCCGATGCTGCGCTCGACGTCGGCCAGCGCCGCCTCGACCTGGGTCTTCAGGTCGGCGGGATAGCTGCGGCCGTTGGCGTAGTAATAGGTGCAGACCTCGGTCGTGATGGTGAAGCCCGCCGGAACCGGCAGTCCCAGATTGCTCATCTCGGCGAGGTTCGCGCCCTTGCCGCCGAGCAGGTTCTTCATGTCGGCCCGGCCTTGCGCCTTGCCGTCGCCGAAGCTGTAGACCCAGCGGGTGGTCGCCTGGCTTTCCATCGTCGTCATTCCTCGGTCCGCCCCGTTTCCGTCCAATCTATCCCTCGATCCGCGAGAAGTCCGCGACCTGGTCCAGGGTCGCCCGGATCTGCCCCAGGAGCCGCAGCCGGTTCGCGCGCAGATCGGCCCGGTCGGTGTTGACCGTGACCCGGTCGAAGAACGCGTCCACGGGCTCCCGGAGCCGCGCCATCGCGGCCATGCATCCGGAAAAGTCCTCGCGCGCCAGCAGGGGTACCGCCGTCCGCTCGGCCTCGCCCAGGGCCGCGAAGAGGGCCTTCTCCTCCGGCTGCTCCAGGAGGGAGGCCTCGGGGGCCTCGCCCTCGTAGGCGCGGCCGTCCTTCTTCTCCTCGATGCGCACGATGTTGGAGGCGCGCCGGTAGGCGGTCAGCAGGTTGGCGCCGTCCTCGGTCGCGAGCAGCGCCTGCAGCGCGTCGACGCGCGCCAGCAGGCGCACGAGGTCGTCCTCTCCGCCGAGCGCGAACACCGCGTCGACGAGGTCGTGGCGCACGCCGCGGTCGCGCAGGACCACCTTCAGCCGGTCGGCGAAGAAGTCAAGGAGCTGGCCCGCCACCTCCGCCCCCGGCGCCAGCCCGTCGGCGCGGTGGAGCTGGTGGGCGGCGGCGAAGGCGTCGAGCAGGCGCAGCCGCAGCCCGTTCTCGACCACGAGGCGGATCGCGCCCAGTGCCGCGCGGCGCAGCGCGAACGGGTCCTTGGAGCCGGTCGGCCGCTCGCCGACCGCGAAGAAGCCGACCAGCGTGTCGAGCTTGTCGGCGAGCGCCACCGCCACCGAGGCGGGGGCGGTCGGGCAGGCGTCGGCGGGGCCGAGCGGCCGGTAGTGGGCTGCGACCGCGTCGGCCACCTCCGCCGGCTCGCCCTGGGCGAGCGCGTAGTAGCGGCCCATGACGCCCTGCAGCTCGGGGAACTCCCCGACCATGCCGGTCACGAGGTCGGCCTTGGCCAGCCGGGCCGCGGCACGCACCCGGTCGGGGTCGGCGCCGGGGACGGCGCCGGCCAGGTCGGCCGCCAGCGTCTCCAGCCGCGACACCTTGTCGGCGAGCGTGCCGAGGCGCGCGTGGAAGACGATGTCGGCCAGCGCCGGCACGCGTTCCTCCAGGCGCTGCCTGCGGTCTTGGTCCCAGAAGAACTTGGCGTCCGACAGCCGGGCGCGCAGCACGCGCTCGTTGCCGCCGACGATCACCGCGCCGCCGTCGGCCGGCACCGTGTTGGCCGCGACCAGGAAGCGGGAGGCCAGCGCCCCGTCGGCCCCGGACAGGGCGAAGTAGCGCTGGTGCGTGCGCATCGAGGTGACCAGCACCTCCGGCGGCACGTCCATGAACGCCTCGTCGATGCGGCCGGCGAACAGGACCGGCCATTCGACCAGCCCGGCCACCTCGTCGAGAAGGCCGGGATCGTCGACCAGCGACAGCCCCTCGCGCGCGGCCAGGCGCTGCGCCTCGGCCAGGACCAGGGAGCGGCGCTCCTCGCGGTCGAGGACGACGAAGGCGTCGCGCAGCTTCTCGCGGTAATCGGCGTAGCCGGTCACGCGGATGGGTGCCGGCGCCAGGAAGCGGTGCCCGCGCGTCGCGTCGCCATAGGGCCGGTCGCCGCCGTCGGCGCGCCAGCCCGGCTGCGCGCCGCCGTCGGCCCGGCCGAGCGAGAGCCCGCCCGCGAGCACCTCGCCGTCGAACAGGGCCAGGATCGAGTGCAGCGGCCGCACCCAGCGCAACGCATGGCCGGCCCAGCGCATCGACTTGGGCCAGGGCATCGCCAGGATCGCCTCGGCCAGCAGGCCGGGGAGGATGTCGGCGGTGCGCCGCCCCTCCTTGCGCAGGACGGCGAAGTAGAAGACGCCCTTGCCGGTGTCGCGCTGCTCGCACTGCTCGAGGGTGACGCCGGCGCTCTTCAGGAAGCCTTCGAGGGCGGCGGGCGGGGCGCCGACGCGCGGGCCGCGGCGCTCCTCGTCCACGGCCGCCTGCTCGACCGGCAGCCCGTCGACCGCCAGCACGAGGCGGCGCGGCGTCACATGCGCCTCGGCCGTGGCGTGGGCCAGGCCCTCGGCGGCGAGGCGCTCGGTCACGAGGCGGCGGAAATCCTCGGCCGCCTTCGCCTGCATGCGCGCCGGGATCTCTTCGGAGAGGAGTTCGATCAGGAGTTCGGCCATCTGTCCGGTCTTCTTCTTCCCGCTACGCCGCCCGGCCGCTTGCGCCGGAGAGCCAGACCTCGCAGCAGGCGCGCGCGAGCGTGCGCACGCGGCCGATATAGGCCGCCCGCTCGACCACGCTGATGACGCCGCGCGCGTCCAGCAGGTTGAAGACGTGGCCGGCCTTCAGGCAGTACTCGTAGGCCGGCAGCGCCAGGCCGGCGGCGAGCAGGGTCTTGCACTCGGCCTCGAAATCGGCGAAGTGGCGGAACAGCCGCTCGACGCCGGAATGCTCGAACGTGTAGGCGGAATGCTCGTACTCGGCCCGGCGGAACACGTCGCCATAGGTGAAGCCGGCGCCGTTGAAGTCGAGGTCGTAGACGTTCTCGATGCCCTGGATGTACATCGCGAGGCGCTCGAGCCCGTAGGTCAGCTCGACCGCGACGGGGTTGCAGTCGAAACCGCCGAGCTGCTGGAAATAGGTGAACTGCGTCACCTCCATGCCGTCGCACCAGACCTCCCAGCCGAGGCCCCAGGCGCCGAGCGTCGGGTTCTCCCAGTCGTCCTCGACGAAGCGCAGGTCGTGGACCGCGGGGTCGATGCCGAGCGCGTACAGGCTCTCCAGGTACAGCTCCTGCACGTTCTCGGGCGAGGGCTTGAGGACGACCTGGAACTGGTGGTGCTGGTACAGGCGGTTCGGGTTGTCGCCGTAGCGGCCGTCCTTGGGCCGGCGCGAGGGCTGGACATACGCGGTCCGCCAGGGGTCCGGCCCGAGCGTGCGCAGGGTCGTCGCGGGGTGCGAGGTGCCGGCGCCGACCTCGATGTCGTAGGGCTGCAGGATCACGCAGCCATGGCGCGACCAGTAGTCCTGAAGCCGGAGTATCAGCCCCTGGAAGCCCAGGGGCCGCCCATCCGACCCGCGAGCAGCCGGGGGCGCGCTGGAAGGCGCCATCGGATCACGCTTTTGCTTATGTTGCAGTGCGCCGAACGATACGCGCGCCTCCTGCGGGAATCAAGTGCGGGGGACGGCGCCTTCCGGGATAGGTGCAGTGCAAAAGGCGGCCGGGATTTCCCGGGGCGGGCGCAGCGGCGCGGGGTCGAGGTCGGCGAGGTCGCAGGCCACCATCTCGCGCACCAGCTCGGCGAAGCCGGTCCGCGGCCGCCAGCCGAGCCGCTCGCGCGCCTTGGCGGCGTCGCCGACCAGCCGCTCCACCTCCGCCGGGCGGAACAGCGCCGGGTCGACCGCCACCAGCACCTCGCCGGTGCGCGCGTCGAGCCCGCGCTCGTCGAGGCCCCGGCCGTGCCAGGCCAGGCGCCGTCCGGTCTCGGCGAAGGCCGCCTCGACGAAGTCGCGCACGCTGTGCGAGCGGCCGGTCGCGAGCACGTAGTCGTCCGGCGCCGGCTGCTGGAGCATCAGCCACATCCCCTCCACGTAGTCCCGGACATGGCCCCAGTCGCGCCGCGCCTCCAGGTTGCCCAGCACCAGCCGGCGCGCGAGCCCGTGATGGATGGCCGCGACGCCGCGCGTGATGCGGCGCGTCACGAACGCCTCGCCGCGCGTCGGGCCCTCGTGATTGAACAGGATGCCGTTGCACGCGAACAGGCCGTGGGCGCGCCGGTAGATCGCCGTTACCGCATGCGCGAACTGCTTGGCCGCGGCGTAGGGGCTGACCGGGGCGAAGGGTGTCGTCTCGCGCTGCGGCACCTCCGCCCCGTCGCCGAACAGCTCCGAGGTCGACGCCTGGTAGAAGCGCGCCGTCGGCGCGAGCCCGGCGGCGCGGATCGCCTCCAGCAGGCGCAGCGGCCCGAGTGCTCCCACCTCGGCCGTGTGCTCGGGCACCTCGAAGCTGAGATGGACGTGGCTCTGGGCCGCGAGGTTGTAGACCTCGTCCGGGCGCAGCCGCCGGAGCAGCCGGTCGAGCCCGGGCCCGTCGAGCAGATCGCCGAAATGCAGCTCCAGCGGGGCGCCGCTGCCGGGCGGCCCCGCGTGCAGATGGGCGAGGCGGCCGCCGCGCGCCTCGGCCGGCCGGCGCGTCAGCCCGTGCACCCGGTAGCCCCGGGCCAGCAGGAACTCCGCCAGGCAGGCGCCGTCCTGGCCGGTAACCCCCGTGATCAGCGCAACCTTCCCCACGTCTCTCGATCCTCCGGGCGATATCGGTATCGGCCCCGGAGTGTAGCGCCATCGCAGGCGATGTCCACCCGCTTCGGTAGAGATTATTCGGCTATGTTTTACCTGAGCGTGCCGTGGGGCCGGGCTCGCGGCAGGAAGAGGGCGATGCGGGTCCCGCCCCGGACCGAGGCCTCGACCGCGGCCCCGACCTGTTCGGCCATCATGCCGACGAGGCGGTGCCCGAACCCCGTCCGGCCGCCGAGCGAGAAGCCGTTCGGCAGGCCCTTGCCGTCGTCCGCGACGCTCAACCGGTACCCGCCCCCGGCCAGACGCTTGCCGCGCACCCGCACAATGCCCGCGGCGCCGGGATCGAAGGCGTGCCGGAACGCGTTGGTGACCAGTTCGTTCACGACGAGGGCCAGGGCCTGGGCCACCTCCGGCTCGACCTCCAGGGGATCGAGCTCGGCGATGAGGGTCGGCCCCAGCCCGTCGCCGCCGAGCGCGCGCGCCAGCGAGGCGCAGACGATGCCCACATAGGTGTCGACGTCGACCGTCCCGGTGCGCTGCTGGGCGTGCAGCATGCCGTGGAGCACGGCCAGCGCCTCGATCCGCGAGCACGAGCGGCGAAGCAGCTCGGTATCCGAGGCGCGCTGCTGGCCGGCCTCGATGCGCATCAGCGAGACGAGCGCCTGGAGGCTGTTGGCCACGCGATGGTCCACCTCGCGCCGCAGCATCTCGCTGCGCCGGAGCTGGTCCTGCTGCCGCCGCACGGCCTCGGCCAGCTCCGCGGCCTTGCGGTCCGCTTCCCGCAGGGCTTCGGCCGCGTGCGCCAGCGCCTCGCTCGCCCGGTCCAGCGCGACGCCGAGGGTCCGGACCTCGGCCTCGCCGTCCAGCCCTCGCGGGCCCCGTCCGCCCGCCGCCGCGAGTTTCGCTTGCAGCAGTTCGGCATGCAGCCGCCCGGCCAGGCTCCGAAGCTCCAGGATCTCGAATTGCATCCCCGCGGCCCCGTTCCCCGCGGCCCCGTTCCCCGCAGCCCCGTTCGAGGAGCCGTCCCCGTCGGGCATGCCCAAGACGACATCCCCCGGTCCGGTGGTCGGCCGGATCGACTTTCCCATGATCTCCAGGTCCCTCGCGATGGCCGGCGGTGTCCGAAGCCGGCACCGCATCATCGCAGGCGCCGGGCGTCCGGTCGGTACAGTTCCGCACGAAAGCCGGGACAAAGCCGGCCGTCCGGGCCTTGCCCCGCGCGCCATCGGGCCCACATGCGGTCCACCACCCGCAGGACGGAACTGGCGCGGGCGGCTGAGAGATACGAGCGCTCCCGCCGGAACAACGCGGAGGCGGAGCTCGTGCCCGGCGAAGACATCACCACGTCCAATCGCTTCCTCGCTTCGCTTCCCGGCGAAAGCCTGCAGCGGCTGCGCCCCCATTTCCACCCGCTCGACCTGCCCTTGAGGATGGTGCTGTTCGAAATGGGCGATCCGGCGGAGCACGTGTTCTTCATGGCCCGCGGCATGACGTCCCTGCTGATCCGGCTGGAGGACGGAGCGCTTCTCGAAGTGGGCGTGGTCGGCAGGGAAGGCGCCGTCGGGCTGGCGGCCCTGATGGGCGCCCGGTCGGCGCCCCATACGGGCATGATCCAGATCCCCGGCAAGGGGGCCCGGATCGAGGCCGGCATCCTGCGCGACGAGATGCTCCGCAGCGCCGGGGTGCTGGACCCGGTGCTGCGCTGGACGCAGGCGCTGAACGCCCAGGTGTCGCAGACGGCGGCCTGCAACGCGCACCACACCCTGCAGGAGCGGCTCGCGCGCTGGCTGCTGATGGCGCACGACCGGGCCGAAGACGACGCGCTGCCGCTGACGCAGGACTTCCTGTCGATGATGCTGGGAGTGCGGCGGGCCGGCGTGACGGTCGCAGCCAACGTCCTGCAGCAGGCGGGCGCCATCTCCTACCGCCGGGGCCGGATCGCCGTGCTGGATCGATCGGGCCTGGAGGAGGTCTCGTGCGAATGCTACGCCATGGTGACGCGGCAGATCCGGGCGCTCCTCGCCGACGACGGTATCGCGGAGCCGGGGAGCAATGCTATAGTAGGCATAAACCGGCCACCACGGTAGAGATTAGCTGGATATGACTTCGCCCCCACATGCCGCATTCGAGACGACGGGGGCCCGGATCTGGGTCGCCGGGCATGGCGGCATGGTCGGCGCGGCGGTCGCCCGGCGGTTGCGGGCGGCGGGGGCCGAGGTGCTGACCGTAGGGCGCGGGGAACTGGACCTGCGGCGCGGGAACGACGTCGAGGCGTGGCTGGACCGGCAGCGGCCGGACGCGGTGGTCGTGGCGGCGGCGACGGTCGGCGGCATCCTGGACAACGACGCGCGGCCGGCGGATTTCCTGTACGACAACCTCGCGATCGCCGCCGCCACGATCGAGGGGGCGCGGCGCGCGGGCGTGCGCCGGCTGATGTTCCTCGGCTCGACCTGCATCTATCCCCGCGACGCCGCGCAGCCCGTGCGCGAGGACAGCCTGCTCGCCGGGCCGCTGGAGCCGACGAACCAGTGGTACGCGGTCGCCAAGATCGCGGGGGCGAAGCTGTGCGAGGCCTATCGGCGCCAGCATGGCTGCGACTTCTTCGCGGCGATGCCGACCAACCTGTACGGGCCGGGCGACCGTTTCGATCCCGGGCGCGCGCATGTCGTGCCGGCGCTGATCGCGCGGCTGCACGAGGCGCGGCTGCGCGGCGCGCGCAGCGTCCGGCTATGGGGCACCGGGCGGGCGCTGCGCGACTTCCTGCACGTCGACGACGCGGCCGACGCGCTGGTCCTGCTGCTGGCCCGCCATGCCGGCGGGGCGCCGGTCAATGTCGGCTCGGGCAGCGAGGTCACGATCCTGGAACTGGCCCGCCTCGTCGCCCGCACGGTCGGCTGGAGCGGCGCGATCGTCCCCGACCCGTCGAAGCCGGACGGCACGCCGCGCAAGCTCGCCGACACGTCCAGGCTCGCGGCGCTGGGCTGGCGGCCGCGGATCGGCCTGGCCGAGGGACTGGCGGACGCCTATCGCTGGTACCTGGAGACGGCCGGGGATCAGAAAGGCGGGGATCAGAAAGGGCAGTCAGGGCGGCCGCAGGCGGCGGCCGAGGCGGGCGCGACGTAGACGCCGCAGACCCGGCATTTCTCCATCTCCTCCGCCCGGCTGCCCTTGCCGGGCGCGGCGGCGCCCGGCGCCCGGCGCCCGACCGGCCGCGCCTGCTCGGCACGCAGGCGGTTGACGCGCGAGATCCATTTGAAGCCGTACCAGACGACCAGGATGATGAGCGCGAGGGTCAGGAGCTTCGGCAGGCTGAACATGCTTCCTCTTAGAGAAAGGCCGGGCGCATGGTCAAGTGCCCGCATCGGACCGGCACTGTTAGGCTGCCGATCCCCCCTCCCGCACAAGCGGGAGAGGAGATGTTCGCGTCGGCGTCGTTCCCTTCCCGGTCAAATGCGACGACCCTGATCAGGCGGCGTTCAGCGGCCTCACCCGATCGGCGATTTCCGCCCCGCTCGCGCGCTGAGCCGCGCGCAGGTCGTAATCGGACTGAAGATTCAACCAGAAGCGCGGCTCCATGCCGAAATACGCGCCCAGCCGCAACGCGGTGTCGGCGGTGATGGCACGGCGGCCGGCGACGATCTCGCTGATCCGGTTCGCCGGGACATCGATGTCCCGGGCGAGTCGGTTCGCGCTGATTGCGTGCGGATCCATGAACTCCTCCTTCAGGATCTCGCCCGGGGTGATCAGGTCCAGAAGGTCGGACATGTCTACAGCTCCTTGTCTCTTCGACTTTCGACGTTTTTGACCTTTTTCAGTGATAGTCACAAACCTCAACGTCGTAAGCATCGCCGTCGTGCCAGACGAAGCAGATCCGCCATTGATCGTTTATGCGGATACTATGCTGGCCCTCCCGATCGCCTTTCAGGGCCTCCAGACGGTTGCCTGGAGGAACGCGCAGGCTTTCCAGGCTGACCGCCGCGTCCAGGATGCGCAGCTTGACGCGGGCTTTGCGCTCGACCGCTTCAAAGCGGCGAACCCGGGTGTCCCGGAAGAGATCCGCGGTATCGCGGCCGGCAAAGGTCTTGATCATACGCACAGCAGCTCGGCCTGGACGGGGCTACGGAAACGCCTCGAAACCTACGCATGAAACGTATCACGTATTCCGTAATACGTAAACCGTACAGAACTGGGCCGAGCCTTCCACGCTGCCGCTCCACGCGCCGGCGATGGAGGGGCTACAGGCCGTAGCGCGACCAGAGGGCGCGTTCCTCGACGGCGCCGATCATGGCGCCAGCGGCCTGGCCGGCCCAGTCGCCCGTCGCGTCGCCCATCACGTCGGCGGCGATGCGAAACGGGCGGCGGGCGAACCAACGGCGCGGCGTCTGCGCGAGGCGCAGACGCACCTTCTCGCCGTAGCGCTCGCGCAGGACCGAGCGCAGGTCGCCCAGCCCGTCCACGAGGCCGAGCTCCAGCGCCCGGCGCCCGGTCCAGAAGTCGCCGCTGAACAGCACGTCCTCCGGCGCCTTCAGGCGGGCGCCGCGGCGCTCGCGCACCATCGCCTTGAAGGCGTCGTGGATCTCGGCCTGGAGCTGGCGCAGCTTGGCCACGTCCTCGGGGTCCTCGGGCTGGAACGGGTCGAGGCGGGCCTTATGCTCGCCCGAGGTGTGCACGCGCCGCTCGATGCCCCAGCGCTCGATCAGGCCCTGGAAGCCGAAGCCGGAGGAGACGACGCCGATCGAGCCGACGATCGAGGCCTCGTCGGCGAAGATCTCGTCCGCGGCGCAGGCGAGCCAGTAGCCGCCCGAGGCCGCGACGTCCTCGGTGAAGGCCAGCACCGGCACCCTCTTCTCCCTCGCGAGCTGGCGGATGCGGCCCGCGACCAGCGACGACTGCACCGGCGAGCCGCCGGGCGAGTTCACGACCAGCGCCACCGCCGCCCGGTCGGGCACCGAGAAGGCGCGCTCGATGATGCCGGCATATGTCGCGAGGTTGATCGACTGGCGGAAGGCGCCCCCGGGGCCGATGACGCCGGCCAGCCGGATGACGGAGACGACGGGATGCCGCGGGCGCCCCATCATCTTCAGGAGGGAATCGGTCCACATGATCGGGTTAGATAAGGCGGCGCGGCGCGAATGGAAGCCGCTCATCCGGCCGCGAGCGCCGCGGCACCGCGCAGCACCGCCTCGGCCTCGGCGGTGTAGCCGCCGCCGGGGCCGTGGAGGACGAGGCCCGGCAGCAGGCGCGCCGGGCCGCGCACGCCGAGCCGCGCCCGGACCAGGACCCGGCGGGCCGGCCTGCCGCCGCCGGGCCAGACCGGGATCAGGGTCACTTCGCCGAACCGGCCGCGCAGCAGGGAGACCAGCTCGTCGAAGCGGTCGGCGCGGTGGACGAAGGCAACCGTGCCCTTGGGGCGCAGCAGGCGCGCGGCGCAGGCGACCCAGTCCGCCAGCCCGGCCGCGCCCTCGCCATGCGCGGCGGCGCGGCCGGCGTCGGGCGGCGGCGTGTGGGCGCCGGCCCTCATGAAGGGCGGGTTGGCGAGCACGTGGTCGAAGCCCGGCTCGATGCCCGGCGGCGGGGCCAGCAGGTCGCCGGCCAGGACCCGCACGCGGTCGGCGAGCCCGGAGGCGGCGGCATTGGCGTTGGCGAGGTCCGCCAGGCCGGGCTGCAGCTCCAGGCCGGTCACCTGCAGGCCGGGCACGCGGGCGGCGAGGCAAAGTGACGCAGCCCCGGCACCGGCGCCGAGGTCGAGCGCGCGCTCGCCCGGCCGGGCGGGGATGCAGGCCGCCAGCAGCACCGGGTCGATCGCGGCGCGGTATCCCTCGGCCGGCTGGGCGAGCCGGACGCGCCCGTCGAGCAGGCGGTCCTCGGTGAGGTCCCCGGCGGCTCCTGGGTTCACGGCCCCTGGGTTCACGGCCCCTGGATTCACGGCCCCTGGATTCACGGCAGCGGCGCGCGGGGCAGCTCGCCCGCGTCCTCGAGCAGCCGGCGGGCGCGGGCGTGGTCGTCCGCGTCGACCATCAGGCGGCGCGGGATCGCGCCGATGCTGCCCTCCAGGATGCTGGTATGATGGTCGAGGACCACGGCCTCGATGCCGGCGTCGGCGAGCAGCGCCGTCAGCCAGGACAGGAGCACCGGGTCGGTGGTCCTCAGCAGTTCCTTCATGCGGCGGTCTCCGGCGCGAGCGGGGGCCGGCGGTTCTTGCGGACGACTGCACTTGACCACCGGGAAGCGGACCTTATGCTCGCTGTCACCCGAAGGCACGTCAATCCAAGCTGGAGACCAAGTTGGCGGTCGCGTCCTCCCTGAACCCAGAAGGCCCGCAGCCGGGCCACAACGCGCTGGAGGCCCTGACCGCGCTCGTCGCCGGCGACCTGGAGACGTGCAACCGGCTGATCGTCGAGCGCATGGACTCCGAGGTCGAGCTGATCCCGCAGCTCGCCGGCTACATCGTCGCCGGCGGCGGCAAGCGGCTGCGGCCGGTGCTGACGCTGGCGTCGGCGCGGCTGTGCGGCTACCGGGGCGAGCGCCACGCGGCGCTGGCGGCCTGCGTCGAGTTCATCCACACCGCGACGCTGCTGCACGACGACGTCGTCGACGAAAGCGACCTGCGGCGCGGGCGCGCCTCGGCCAACGCGGTGTTCGGCAACAAGCCGAGCGTCCTGGTCGGCGACTTCCTGTTCAGCCGCGCCTTCCAGCTCATGGTCGAGGACGGCTCGCTCGACGTGCTGCGCATCCTCTCGAACGCATCGGCGGTGATCGCCGAGGGCGAGGTGCTGCAGCTGGCGACGACGAACGACACCGCGACGACCGAGGACGCCTATCTGCGCGTGATCCGGGCCAAGACGGCGGAGCTGTTCGCGGCGGCCTGCCGGATCGGCGCGGTCGTGGCGGACCGTCCCGCCGCCGACGAGGAGGCGCTGACGGGCTACGGGCTCAATCTCGGCATCGCCTTCCAGCTCGTCGACGACGTGCTGGACTATTCGGCCCTGCAGGCGCGGCTCGGCAAGACGGTCGGCGACGACTTCCGCGAGGGCAAGATCACGCTGCCGGTCGTCCTCGCCTTCGAGCGCGCCGACGAGGAGGAGCGCCGGTTCTGGCGCCGGACCATGGAGGAGACGGACCAGCGCGACGGCGACCTGGAGCATGCGATCGCCCTGATGCAGCGGCACGGCGCGCTCACCGAGACGGTCGAGCGCGCGCGCGGCTACGCGGCCCGCGCCCGCGAGGCGCTGGCCCCGCTGTCGCACGGCCCGTTCGGCGGCGCGCTGCTGGAGGTGCTGGACTTCGTCGTCGACCGGGAGTTCTGAGCGGTCGTTGCGAAACCGGCACCGGCGCCCATATTCCCCTTGCGGCCCCCCGGCGATCCGGCTATAAGGCCGCTCCACACCGGTACGGAGTGTAGCTCAGCCTGGTAGAGCACTGCTTTCGGGAGGCAGGGGCCGGAGGTTCGAATCCTCTCACTCCGACCAAC